>JAAUPE010000125.1 GCA_012034595.1 Calothrix sp. CSU_2_0
TAGATAAATGTTTGGCCATTAACCATTAATCATTGCCTCTAATCATTAACTATGCTTAAAATGTCTGCGAACCTATCTTTTAAAAAGCCCCTCGTTATTATTTCTCTGATATCAATCGGCGCGATCGCACTTCTTGCGAGTACGCAAATAGTACCCAGCAGGGGAATTACTTCGGATATACCCACCACAGAATCACCATCAATTCGGGGTAATAGACGTAATCTAGATAATAATTTTATCGCCAATGCAGTGGAGCGAACTGGTCCTGCGGTGGTGAGAATTGACTCAAGCCGCACAATAGATGGTTCTGACGGTAATTTTAATCGTCGTGTCTCACGGGGAACGGGTTCGGGATTTATTATTAGTGCAAGTGGTTTAATTTTGACCAATGCCCATGTAGTTGATGGTGCAGATCGGGTGACAGTAACTTTAAAAAATGGTCGCCGCATTGCTGGTAGGGTATTGGGTGAAGATAGGCGGATGGATGTCGCTGTGGTGAGGGTTCGAGAGCGAGACTTACCCACCGTAAGTATCGGCAACTCGAATACACTTAGACCTGGGGAATGGGCGATCGCAATTGGTAGTCCTTTGGGTTTGGATAATTCGGTTACGGTTGGGATTATTAGTGGTACTGGGCGATCGGGTCGTGCGTTGGGGGCAGGGGGAACTCAAACTTCTAGTTTTATTCAAACCGATGCTGCAATTAATCCTGGTAATTCTGGGGGACCTTTGTTAAACCAACGGGGACAGGTGATTGGGATGAATACGGCAATTATTCAAGGTGCTCAAGGTTTGGGTTTTGCAATTCCCATTAATGAAGCTGAACAAATTGCAAATCGTTTGATTGATGGACGAGGTAATTGATTTGGGAGCGATCGCTGTTTTCAAGAGCAAAGATTGCGATCGTTTTCCATCTTGGGGTTATTTTGCAGATAATCATGTGCCAAATTACATGCACGCTTTAGCAGTTCATCTATGTCTAAACTTAAGGTAGATATTCCGTCGTCACTAGTAACTACAATTGTCTTTCCATCAGGATTAAAACTCAAGCCATTAATACTAAAGCCTTCTATTTTAGCTTCTTTAAACCAAACACCATTTAGGTAATGTAGCTTTAACTCTGAATAATTGGTAAAGGCAGCTAGTATCTTACTATCAGGACTAAAATCAAAGCTGGAATACTGACTTACATCTATATTTTTAATTTCTTGACCATTTCGATTCCAAAGTTTAATGTAGTCATTACTTTGAGTCAAAATCGTGTTACCATCCGGACTAAAAGCGACATATTTAACTGCTTGGCTATGCGGTAATTTGCGTTGTTCCCTACCTTGACTATCCCAAAGTTTGACAGTTGTATCTTCAGCCGCAGAAGCTAGGATACCATCTGGGCTGAAAGCTACGCGGTTAACTTTTCCTTGATGCAATAAGGTTTTGAATCTAGTACCATCTCTATTCCAGAGTTTAACTGTTTTATCATTACTTGCAGAGGCAATTATTTTACCATCAGGACTAAAAGTAACACTATTGATTTTGTCACTATGAGCTTTAATTATTTGATATGGCTCTTTAAGCTTTTCTGTTATATCTGTATGCCAAAGTTGAATTGTATTGTCTTTGTTTGTAGTCGCGATAGTTTGACTGTCAGGGCTAAAACTTAAAGCTCCATTTACAGAATCAGAATCCCTCAAAGTCACAACATTTTTGCTATCATCAATGTTTCTCAACTGCAAAGCATATTCTGGGATAAAAAAAGCAATAGTTTTACTATCATCGCTAAGTCCAGTAAAACTTAAAGAAACAAAACTATTTTTTTGTATATGCTTAAGTTCTTTACCCTTACTATTCCACATTTTGAGATTAAATATATAACGACCTTGAGAAGTACTAAATGTACTAATCAAATATGTAATAATTTTGCTATCGGGACTAATACTAATCAAATTATCGTTATTAAATTTATTAGAATCTAAAACTTCTGTATTCCCAAAATAAAGAGTTTTAATGAAGTCACCATTACGATTCCAAAGCTTAACTGTGTTGTCATAAGCAACAGAGATGATGAACATTCCATCGGGACTAAATTGAACTGTTTTGATTTTGCTGGTATTTCCAGAAAGTGTTTTTATCAAAGTCCCATCCGTACGCCAAAGTTGAATTTTTGCATCATCTCCAGCAGAGATAATAGTCTTGTCAATCGGGCTGAAACTGACACTATTAATAGTATCGTGATGTTTTCTAAATGTTGTTAGTAATTTACCATCAATACTCCAAAGCTTTACTGTGTTATCTCTATGAATTGAGGCAATTATATTACTATCAGGGCTGAACTCTATATCTTGAATACCAGGGTAATCAATTGTACTAAGCGGATTCCCGTCACGGTTCCACAGTTTTACCCCATCATCAGAAGTAATAGAGGCAATAATCCGATCGTTGCTGCTAAAAATTACTTGTTGTACTGTAGATGTATGCCCTGTTAAAGCTTTGATAAAATTACCATCACGCTTCCATAGTTTCACCAAATTGTCATCACCATCAGTAGCAATCAATTGACTATCGTGACTAAAAGTAACGTTACTTACACTATTAGTATGTCCGGAAATAGTCTTAATAAAGCTACCATTATGACTATAGAGATTAACTTTATTATCATCACCAATCGAAGCAACAGTTTTACTATCGTGACTAAAAATTAGCTTGGTTACTTTCTTGTTATGACTAGTAAAATTTTTAATAAGCGAGCCATTTGCACGGCTCCATAATTTAACAGTTTTATCTTCAGCAGTAGCTACGGTCTGACTATCTGGACTTAAAGCAATGGTAGAAATATTATTGCTTTTTCCTCCTAACAACATATCTTTACCGTTAAGACTAGAAATTTGCACAATACTATTTGCAGTCCCAGTAGTGAATATTTTGCCGTTAGGGCTAAAATTTAAATTATTAATGTATCCGTCAAAAGTTCCAATCAAAGTACCATTGTATTCAATAAATGTACCTGTTCTAGAGAATTAGCTGCGATAATTTTGTTATTAGGATTTATTTTTACTTGCGAGATGCTCCTATCTTTATCTTCGGATACTTTGAAAGCTTTACTATCAAGACTCCAGAGCTTTATGCTTTTATCCTTACTGCCTGAAGCTAAAAACTTTCCATTATGACTAAAACTTAAGCTAGTGATGTTATCATTATGAAATCCCAGTTTACGTACATTAGAGCAATAATCTTTACCAGGGTTGCATATAGAAATAGCATTACTTACATTACGTTCAACAAAAGCTAAGTGTTTATTATCGGGACTTAAGTTAGCAGTCTTTATTTCATTCTGATGACTAAAATTTCTGAGTAATACTCCTGTGTTTAACTCATAAATTTTTATGGTTTTATCTTTATTTGTTAAAATCAGATTTTTCCCATTTGGACTGAAACGCATATCAATAGCACCATAATTATCAATGCTTCTAATTTTGCTTCTATCATCTATATTCCAGATCGCATTCAAGTAGATAATGTAAATAATCTTCCCGTAGGGAGAGAATTATCTTGACGTAGGGGATATTTAAACAGTCACGAATAAATTCAAAAAATGGTTGTCTTTGTGCGGGATTTTTATAAGCAAAGAAGAATTCTTCAAATTGGTCGAAAATTAAAACTGTTAATAAGTTATTATCGACATTTTTCTTCAGTTCTGCTGTAAAAGCTGCCATTGTATCTACAAAGTGGGGAAAATTTAAACCCTTGACTTCTTCGATGGATTCGACAAAGCGACTACCCAAAGTTTTACCCAGTCGGTATAAACTTGCAACAGAACAGGTACAACGTCTCGTGCTTCAACCGATTTTTGCTTTAAAGCTGGTAATAAACCCGCTTGGACAAGGGAACTTTTTCCCACACCAGATTGCCCGTAAACCACGGTTAACTTGCGATCGGGACGACCAATTCGTTCGATTAAGCGATTTACATCTTGCAACCTTCCAGAAGCGGCAATTTCTGGAGATACATCTGCTTTGCGATCGCTAACTCCTAAACCAAGGTTTGCTACCTGAAGTCGCGATTGTAAGCGTCCAGCACCAACAAAAGCTCGTAATCCATATTGTTGTTCTATTGATCGTAATTCTTGTTTAATCTCAAATGCTTCTAAATATTTGCTGTTGTCAAAATAAAGCTTGTACAATGCGGAAAGAATACGAATATAAAGTAAAGGGTCTAATTGGGGATTGTTATGGAGACGAGCAGTTTCTAAATTAGAAATAGCTTCGCTGGTTTGCTGAAGATGTTGTTGTGCTTGAGCTAGTAATAACAAGTATAAATTGCGGAAGTTCTTACGTTCCCAATCCCAAATTTCAGTTTGCTTTGCTGGGATATTACCTGGATTTTGGACTATGATATCATTCGTTTGTAGCGCCAATTCTGCATATTGTTTTGCTGTTACCCAGTCTAATTTTTGTAAGGCGACTTCTGCAATTAATCCATAACTATAACCAAGTTTCACGGGTTCGGAATGGGCTTTATGCAGATTGATTGCTTGATTTGCAACCTGTTCTAATTTATCCCATGCTGCTAATTGCGTTAATACTTCTCCCCAAAGATTAATATATTTTTCTGCTAAGTTGGGTTGATGATACTGTACAAAAATATCTACACATTTTTGAAAATAATCTTTAGCTCGTTCGCAGGCTTGCTGATGTTCACTACGATGTGAGTTTGCATATTGTCGCCACCATAAGCCCAAATGCAACAACACACAACCGTACCGTTTTATATTATCTAAATCGATATCTTCCCTATTTTCTCCATTACTAACTTGCTGCCAGAAATTTAAACTTTGTTCGTAGTATGTTCTCGCTTCTGACTTTTTATTACTCGCATCTGCTTCCCTACCTAACAAAAATTGGATACTTGCTGTTAACTCAGGTGCTAATGGCTGCGTTGATTTTTGTAAATCTTTAACAGCTAATTCCATTTCTAAAAAATCATAGGTATCAAAGTTGAGATTTAGTGAAGCATTATCTAAAAATATTCCGGAAACAGCATTAAGAATTGCCGAGAATACTAAGGAAATACTTTCTTCTAAATTAGTAATTAACTCATTAATCCCCAATTCAAACTTAATTGAATTACCAGTCCAGTTTTTAAAATCTGGCATTCGACGAATCAATTTTTGGAAAATTTCATCGTTTACCCACAGCACAATTGGAAATGGAAAGTTTTTGCGAAATTCTTCTCGAACCTGATTTGTAGAAATTAAAACTTGGTCAAGAGCCTCAACTAACTCTAATCCAAATATCATTAAAGCTTGAGGTTGTCTGTCATCCAAATCAGCTTGAATTGTTGTAAACAGAGTTTTGACTGACTTTGACAGGTGCAACTCGTGAATTTCCATCGGACACTGTTGCTTCAATCGCTGCACCATTTCATTTTGCAAACTGTGGTAATTACAGCGTGCAATAATCAAGACAAAATTTCCTTGAGAATTGGTAATCGATCGCGCTAATTTTCGTAAAGAGCGTTCGTTATCAATTACCACCTTTTCTGGGAGATATTCGGGTTCTAAGGATGTCATAATTTAAATTTCTTTGACTCTGCGATCGCAGGATTAATATCAAACCAGCGTCCTTCTACATCACGGTATTCAAATAAAAACATACTTCTAAGTAGGGTTTGGTATTCTTCTTCTCCTTTCACATTGTCCTTGTTTTGCAAAATTTGATGTAATAACGTCCACTCATCTTCACTAATTGCCGATACCAAATCATCTCGATATTCACGGATAACCATTTCCAAACAATCGCGTTGGATTGGTGGGTCATTCTCTTGTAAACAACTATAAAGTAATACGAGTAAATTGCGAACATGACCACCACTAACTCGAATTAAACGGTCTAAAGTGTCAGATGAATCAAATACATCAGTAGTGCGATCGCATCGTTGTTTTTCTCCAAGTAGAGGGAAAGCACGGGCTAAAACCATCTGCCGTAATAAATCCATCCCGGTTTGGTTATCCCCTCCTTGGCGAGATTTCACTGTTACCATTGGCAAGACAAGCGGTTTGACTCCAAAACGATTGGTCAAAGTACTTAATTCATTTGAGAAAATTAACACTAAAGGGATTGTGTACACCACATGGCAATTAAGTTTTTTTAACTGCTCTCCCCGATCGATAAAAAGGTATTCTGGTTGCGATCGTCCCGTAGTTTTCAGCGAAATATCAACGCGATCGAGATTATCAATGATGACAACTAAACCTTTATATCCTTGTTGCTTCAATCGCTGCTTTGCTGTTTCTAATATCTGTTGGTTAATCGCATCTAAAATACCACTGGTGCGTGGTTCTAAATATTGACGTAACTGACTGCGGAGTCTGGGACTATCTTTGGTTTTGGCTGTAACTTTACCAATACCCATTGGTAGAGAAAATTCAAATTCGGGAATTACTGGTGTTTGCAAAAAATCAGCTATTTCATTAAACAAACTCACAAAATAACTTGGTTTCAACCGAATATTAACGCTTTCTAAACTAACGCTAACTTGGCGGGTAATAGCCAGTAAAATATCACTGACATCAACATCAGCCATATCTAAATCTGCACTAGACTCAAAATAAACCACGTGAAAACCTTGCCGTTCTAATTCATCTTTGAGTCGGAATAGTTCTGTAGATTTACCACAACCGATATGTCCCGTAAATAGCTGGCAAGTTGACTCTTCAATTTGATTGATAATTGTTCGTCGCAACCTTTGGACGACGTTTCCTCCACGTACCGATGAAAAGTCAATATAATATTGTTGGTCTTCTCTATTTTCAATCTTTAAGGTTTTACTCGGATTGCAAGCATTAAAAAATTTGATTGGGTCTAACGTCATAGAAATCCCTGAATAATTTTAATCAAATGTAAATAGCTAACACAAATAAATAAAAGCTTCTTGCGTGACATACTCCATACACTCCCCTTCGGGTGAGTGTGGGCTTCTCAATGACTCCTCTATGAGGACATTAATTGAGCTTTTAGGGCGTGCGTCCCACGCGCCTTTATATTTATTGCTGCATTTAAATCCCTACACAAACTTGTATGACATACAGGACAATTGTGCATTCTTTGAGATAGCGACTTTTTGATTTTATGACCACAACTAGAACATTCTTGACTAGTGCCGTTGGGATTTACAGCTATTATTTTCAAACCAGCATTTTCGGCTTTGTTTGAAAGTATTGATACAAACTGTCCCCATCCAGCATCATTAATACTTTTTGCCAGTCTTGTTTTAATTAGTCCTTTGATATTCAATTTTTCAACAGCTACTACATCATACTTATTCAGCAGTGATTTAGCTGTTTTAAAGTGAAAATCTTTGCGAGTATCAGCAACTTTTTTGTGCTGTTTACCAAGTTTTTGAATAGCTTTTCTACGTCGATTAGAACCTTTTTTGCGCCTTGATACCTTACGCTGTGCTGATTTTAATTTACGTTCAGCTTTGCGTAAATGCTTTGGTGCTGCAATTCTAGAACCATCAGAAGCTACATAAAAATCGATTAATCCAACATCAATACCAATAATATTGTCAGCATCAAAATCAGGTTTAATCACTGGGACTGTTTTGTCATCAAGGCTTAAGGTGACATAATATCCATCTGCTTTTTTAGTTACAGATACAGTTTTTATATCAAACCCGTCAGGTATTTGACGATGAACAATTACTTTAACATCACCTATTTTTGAAAGTGTGATTCTATTGTTAGAGAAGTGATGACGCTTAAATTGAGGAAAAGTAAATGTTTTATATTGACCAACTCCTTTAAATCTAGGTCTGCCAGATTTCTTCCCATTGCTATCACCTTTTAACCATCGCTCAAAAGTTACCTCAACTTTTTTAGGTACTTCTTGCAAAACCTGAGAGTGAATATTCTTGTACCAAGGTCTGTCTAATTTTAGTTGAGTTAAAAATGCTTTTTGGCTGTAATAGTTGGGTTTATCTGCGAGTTCGGGTAAGTGGCAGATTAAAGGACATCTATCAATAGGACAACGATTTTTCTCGTACCAATCAAATCTTTGAGCAAGCAAATAATTATACTGATAACGCAACATTTCAAGCGTGTTATTAATTTTTTCAGTTTGTTCTTTATTTGGTTTGATTTTGTACTGGTACGAGATTCGCATTTGTTTTACCTCCTTGCGACTTTGTTTAGATAACAGCACCAATTCTTGATTTTACAGAAATATGAGAATAATTTAAAGTAAAATTTAGTACTGCATCGGCATGAAACTTGAGAACCTAACCTTGAAGCGACACGTAGACAAATCTCAAATTATCAAAAACCAAAAATTGTATTAAGTAGCGTAAAAATTATCGCGCTCAAAGCCGCACTCACGGGAACTGTAACCACCCAAGCAGCAGCAATATTCTTCAAAGTTGCCAATTTCACCGACTTTAAATCTTGGACTAAACCAATCCCTACCACAGCACCAACGAGTGCATGAGAAGTGGAAACAGGTAAACCAAAACGTGATGCCATCAAAATCGTCGTTGCTGTCGCAAGTTCCGCACAAAAACCGCTACTTGGTTGCAGGGTGATAATACTTTCACCAATCGTTGCAATCACCTTTTTACCCAAAACTGCTAAACCTGTAACGATACCCCCAGCACCAAGAACCAAAATCCATAAAGGGATATTAATTTCACCAAGGGGAACAACCTGATTTTTAATAATATAAGTAATAGTAGCCAAAGGCGCGATCGCATTGCCGACATCATTGGAACCATGTGCAAATGCCACAAAACAAGCGCTCAATAATTGGTATTTTCCAAAGATTTTTTCGATTGATTGTTTACTCTTTTCTCCTGCTGCCAATTGTCTCCAGCTATAAATAGTTAGTCCGAATACAGCAAAACCACCCGTCAGTAAACTAATATCATGGGCTGGTATTCTAAAACCCGTTTTGGCAATGAATAATTCCGTAATTGGATGGGTCAAAGTTGGTAAAACAATTACACCAAAAATACCAATCAATGCCGCACTTAACCAAGGAATCCATTCATTTAATTGTGCAACTTGATTTTCTGGCTTTAAAATCCAACGCTGTATTTGACTATAAAATAGAGCCGCGATCGCACCACTAATAACAGGTGTAATAATCCATCCCACCGTAATTAAACCAATCGATGACCAAGCGATCGCATTTATCCCCAAAGCTACCCAACTAAAACCTGCGATCGCGCCAACAACAGCATGGGAAGATGAAACTGGTAAACCCCGCAAAGTCGCAATTTGCAACCATAATCCACAAGCTATTAATACCGAAATCATTCCCATCAGCAACAATTGGGGTGCATTGCTAAATAAAACCGGATTCACAATATTTGTGGCTAATGTTTCTGTAACTTCATGTCCAAATAAGACTGCACCTGTAAATTCTAATATTCCAGCAATAATTAAAGCTTGTTTCAATGTCACCGCTTTGGAACCAACCGATGTTCCCATTGCATTAGCGACATCATTTGCACCAAGATTAAATGCCAGGTAAAAAGCCAGAAAAATAACAATCAGTAAGCTAATATGCATTTAATTTAATATTATCTTGCAAACTTTTGCTAATAGTTTGGCATACTATGTACGCAAGAGCTTTAATTTATTTTCTTAACTGTAGTTTGCTACTCTACGAAAAGCCGCTAGCGCGTCTAATGCGGAGAATTACCGTATTGAAGGTGATTCTAGTTTGGTGATGAATCTAGCAAATAAATTAAATGTTTGCATTTGTTCCATTGAGAATTTATACCAATTTGAAAAAACAAGGCGACAGATAAATATTTGTAGAGACGTAGCACTGCTACGTCTCTACCGTTGGATGTGTTGCAATCATTATTGGAATTGGTATTACAGAAAGCCTTTCAGAACTTTTTGTACAAAACGTAGAGACATTACTAACACATAACATCTCTACAAAAATAGTAGTTTTTATGTTTTTCTTGAGGAAGAACCAGGAATTAATAGAAGTTTATTCTGCATTCCTTCTAAACCGCACAATTCAACTCACCTGCTTTTTGGGAAAATCGCCAATTTTCGCGATAATCGACAGGACAATCAATCACCGTTGGTACATCTTGGTTCAACGCTTCTTTGAGAACCGGAATTAAATCGGCAGCCGAATTAACCCTGTATCCCTTTAAACCCATACTCTCAGCAAATTTAACGAAGTCGGGATTGCTGAAATGTACAAACGATGAGTTTCCCTTCCCAAAGTGATTTTCTTGCTTCCACTCAATTAAACCATAGCCACCATCGTTAAATACCAGCGTCACAAATGGCGTACCCACACGCAATGCAGTCTCTAACTCCTGACAGTTCATCATAAAACCACCATCACCCGTTACCGCCACAACCTTGCGGTGAGGATGGACTAATTTCGCAGCTAAAGCTCCAGGTATGGCAATCCCCATCGCCGCAAATCCATTAGAAATTATACAAGTATTTGGGCTATTGCAATGATAATGTCTGGCAATCCACATTTTATGCGCCCCAACATCAGAAATAATAATATCATCGGGTCCCATAACTTGCCGCAAATCGTAGATCAGCTTTTGCGGTTTAATAGGGAATTCATCATCTTTAGAATACTCTTCGTAATTGGAACGAATATTTGCCCGCAGACTAATGGCATAAGGTTCGGGTTTTCCCTGTCTGTCAGCGACTTTTAAAATCTCAAATAGGGAATCTGAAATATCCCCAACAACTTCGACTGTAGGTATATAACTACTGTCAATTTCAGCAGGACTAGCTGCAATATGAATAATGGGAATATTACCGTCTGGATTCCACTTTTCGGCGAAAATTCGATTAAATCGTAACCGATCGCAATTACTAAGTCGGTGTTATCGAAACCACAGTTAACAAAGTCCCGTTGCTGCAAACCCACAGCCCACAGCGCTAAAGGATGGGTATAGGGAATGACACCTTTACCCATGAAGGTATTGGCAGTGGGAATATTTAATTGGGTGGCAAATTGGGTGACAGCATCGCTAGCTTGGGCACGAATTGCCCCATTCCCAACCAAGATAATTGGGTTTGTCGCTTGGGAAATGACCCCCGCAGCAGCGCGAATACTGGCAAATGATGCAAAGCTTTTTTCTGGTTTGTCGATGCGTAGCGGTTGCCCTTCCACAGCCATTGCGGCGATATTTTCCGGCAAATCGATGTGAACTGCACCGGGTTTTTCCGATTGCGATCGCTTGAAGGCTTTGCGTACCAGTTCGGGTGTGATGCTTGGTCGGACGATTTGTTTGCTCCACTTGGTTACTGGGGCAAACATTGCTACAAGGTCTAGGTATTGATGGGATTCGATATGCATTCGATCCGTTCCCACTTGTCCGGTGATAGCCACTAATGGCGCACCATCTAGGTTCGCATCGGCAACACCTGTCATTAAGTTAGTCGCACCGGGACCAAGTGTAGATAGACACACCCCAGCTTTTCCTGTGAGACGACCGTACACATCTGCCATAAAGGCAGCACCTTGTTCGTGACGGGTAGTAATAAATTGAATGGAAGAATATTTGAGTGCTTCTAAAACATCTAAATTTTCTTCTCCAGGGAGTCCAAAAACATACTGTACACCTTCATTTTCTAGGCATTTTACTAATAATTCTGCTGTATTCATTTATCTCACCAAAATAAACTTAAAGTTAATGGGCATTGGGGATTGGGGATTGGGAATAATATGATTAACTTTGCCCTTTGCCCCATGCTCTATTCCCTAATTTTTCACTTAACCCACACTGTTTTAACATTTACAAACTCATGTATCCCCTGTATGCTGAGTTCGCGACCGTAACCAGAACGTTTGATACCACCGAAAGGTAAGCGTGGGTCGGATTTCACCATGCTATTAATAAAAACAGCACCAGCTTCGATTTCGTTAATTAGCCGTTGTTGTTCGCTATTATCGGTTGTCCAGGCACTTGCACCTAATCCAAAGGGAGTAGAATTAGCGATCGCGATCGCGGTGTCGATATCGGGAACACGAAATATCATTGCAACTGGACCAAAAAATTCTTCTTTGGCAATGTCTTGGTCAGGGGATATGTCGGTCAGGATGGTGGGAGGATAGAAGTTCCCAGATTGGGTCTTTAATTGGGAAACATCTCCTCCAATTAAAATTTTGCCACCACTATTAACAGCAGTTTTTACTTGTGCGTCTAAGTCTTGGAGAATATCTGGTGTTGCCAGGGGTCCAATATCGGTTTCGGGTAACATTGGATCGCCTATTTTTAATGCTTGAAATTTGTCTAAAAATAATTTTTCAAATTTATCTGCAACCGACTCGGCAATAATAAAGCGTTTGGCAGCAATACAGGATTGTCCATTATTTAATAACCTAGCATTAACTGCGATCGCAGCTGCGGTTTCGATGTCCGCGCTGGGAAGGACAATAAAAGGGTCGCTACCTCCGAGTTCGAGGACGACCTTTTTGATTTGTTTCCCGGCATTGGCTGCCAGGGACATACCCGCAGGTTCGCTACCTGTGAGGGTTGCGGCTTTGACTCTATCGTCAGCAATGATATCGGCAACTTTTGCAGCACCAACGAGAAATGTTTGAAATACTCCCTGGGGAAAACCAGCTTTGAGGAAAATTTCTTCAATAGCTAAAGCACATTGGGGGACATTAGATGCATGTTTTAATATACCCACATTCCCCGCCATCAGTGCGGGGGCAGCAAAGCGAAAAACTTGCCAAAAAGGGAAATTCCACGGCATCACGGCGAGAATAATGCCTAATGGCTGGTATTTGACAAAGCTATGGCTGGCATCGGTAGCAACAGGAACATCTGCGAGGAATGAAGGTGCATGTTCGGCATAATAGCGGCAAACCAAAACGCATTTTTCGACTTCTGCAACGGCACTTTGATAGGTTTTGCCCATTTCCAGCGTCATCATTTTGGCAAACTTAGATTTATCCTGTGCCAAAATATCTGCCGCTTGGTTGAGAAAATGCGATCGCACTTGAAAATTCGTCTGACGATACTCCTCGAAAGCTTGTTGAGCCAAATCTAATTTAGTCGAAATCTCCGTATCATTGAGTGCCTCAAAGGATTTGAGCAATTCCCCTGTAGCAGGATTGATAGTCGCGATCGCCATTACCCGACCTCCCGTAAAATACACCTTGAAGGTAGCATCGATTTTTGAGTTAACACTTATTGGTTATAGCAAAAATTTATTGAATAGCTACTTTAATTAAATTGTAGTATTTTCCTTATTCCTAAGTACACATAAGTTCAAATATCACAACAATAACTCCATATCCCTAACCCATAAACAAATCAAAACTCTGCGAAACTCTGCGTTTACCTCTGCGAAACTTTGCGTTTAAAAAACAATCTCAAAATCCTCCCATACTACCAATTAACCGCGCATTTTAGTTTGATAAACCTTGACCAAGCGATCGATTCCTTTAAATCGATATTCTCCCATTTCATAAAATGCCGAATTAGACTTTAATATTTGATAAGTGACTTCGCTAACAACACATTCACCTGGAGGACAAACACTTTCTAAACGCGAAGCCAAATTAATTGTTGCACCCAATGCTGTATATTCAACCCTTTGAGAACTGCCAACATCACCAACAACGGCTTTACCACTATTAATTCCAATTCTTAATTGTAGAGGTTGATGCCAAAACTTTTTCGCATTCAAATTCTCCAAACGAATTAACATTGCTTGTGCAGCTGCAACTGCCCTGTCTGCATGGTCTGGTTGCGGTTCCGGTGCGCCAAAAAAAGTCATAATACAATCGCCAATATATTTATCTAAAGTGCCACCATAGGTAAAAACTTCTTGGAGCATTTCTTCAAATAACTTATTTAACATTTCGGCAATTTCTGTTGGTGTCAAACGCTCAGAAATCGCCGTAAATCCGACAATATCTGCAAACAAAATACTAATTTCGCATTCCTTCGGTGGTAAACGTCCATCAGGCAAAGCACCAATATCGATTAATTGCTGAACAACAGCTGGTGAATGATATCTTTCTAAACGCTGACGAATAATTTCTTCGCTTTTTAATTTCTCAGCTAATAACCAACGTTGAACACTTGATGCCACAATATTCGCTAGGGCAGAAAAAAAGCTTAATTCTTGTTCTCCAGCCTCTTCCCAATGATAAGAAGAAAGATGTGCATCAGCATATAAAACGCCAACAACTTTAGTTTCATCCCACAAAGGTACAGCCATTGCACTGCGAATATCATTAGCTAAAATGCTATGCTCGCTGGCAAATCTTTCATCTTTTTGAGCATCGGCAATTTGAATTGCCACCTTCTCGGCAAACACCTTTTGACAAATACTACTGCTAATCCAACTACCATCGGCAGCCAAATCCTTTTGCTCATATTGACTTCTAGCAGCAGCACTAACTAATTCTAATTTTCCGCTATCTTTAACATTAATTAATAACGCCAAACGGTCAATACTATTTAAATAGCGAAACACGACCTTTTGAACTTGCAAAAATATTTCTTCAATCGATGCTGCTGCCGAAAGATTTTTGGCGATATCGACTAAATCTTTGAGACGAGCAATAGTTTTATCTTTATTTTTAGTACTACCTGTTTTTCCTTCAGCTTCAATCCAACGTTCCTGCAACTGCTGCACATTCCGCAAAATCGCCCGTTGTTCACCAGCCTGTGCTTTTGATAGAGTTAGGGGTTGAACATTATCCTTGAGAATGACTTGTAAGCTAATACTACCCAACCAAATCACATCACCATGAGAAAGGGGTTGTGCTGCCGTTACAAGCTTGTTGTTGACATGCGTACCGTTTTTGCTACCCAAATCTTCAATAATCCATTGTCCCTCCGGTATTTTCAACAGACGGGCATGATATCGAGAAATTCCTCCAAACGGCAAGTACAATTCACATTCAGGTAAGCGACCAATCGTAAATGTGTCTTGTAGCACCTTTACAATTTTGTCGTTACTTCCTTCCTTTAGACGCAGTTTCAGTTCAGTCATGGGTTTTCGTTAGCGACCTCCCAGAAGGGTGCTAGCATCCTTAATCGATCCATAATTGGCTTAGTGGTTGACCCTTCATTGCTTTGTGATGATACTCCTGACAACTTTACGACAACTTAGTAATATCAAGCACATAATATTGTCGCAATCAAATTCCGCGATCGCAAGCCTGAAAATAATGAAAATGATTCGATTCGGCGGAATACAGTTTGCTCACATCGGGTAAGACGTACGTGTTATCACTTAGTAAATGACTAAATTTGTTTTGAAATCCGATTCAATACTGACCAATCAACCAAGTTTCTGATGTTGGTAAATTCTTAAAATCAAGCTCAAATTTCCAGAGACAAACGAATTTTTGCTTATTCTTTAAGGTAAGTTTACCCAGTCTTCATTTGCTGATGGTGGAAATTATGTACAACTGAATCATGGTCAAAAATATTGAAAAATTTTGAGTAGAGACTCAATCACTTGTGTAAAAATAAACAAAAATCGTTCGGAAGGAATTTATGGGTAAATTAAAATACCTATTTGTAGAATGTATGACCTACGGCAATCTGATTCGGCAAATCGATAAATTCGTTATAGTATCACGCACCGATAATAATTGTGATTACTCGATTGGTATATTATTAACAAGCAAGTTCTAAAGTGTAATTTATCCGATGATGAATTAAGAGTTTACCTGATAAATGAAAAAATGAAGAGATTTATATATAGTTAGATTTTATGAGAAACAATAATACCCCAGTAACCAGATATTTTTTAGGCTTTGCAATTGATAAATTACTCGTAATCGGCAGTATTATAACTATTGCGATCGCGACTCTTTATCCTTTTAATTTTTCCATTCCCCAAAACTTTTCAGTTGGTGAAATATTTGCTAGCTTTGACAATACCAGTTTTTTCAACGACCAGGTAAATAATGTATTATTATTTATGCCTTTGGGGTTTGGGTTAGCCAGCATTTTCCAGCGCATCAAAGTCAAAGCATTACTCCAAATACCCCTGGTTATCATTGCAGGTGCAAGTTTATCTTTTTCAGTTGAATTTTTGCAAGCATTTCTTCCTTCTCGTAGTCCCACACCTGCCGATATACTAAATAATGCTATTGGTGCTTTTGTGGGATTAGGATGTTTTTATATTTGTGATTCCCACAGCTTTCTCAAAATTATTGGGAGTATAGAAAACAGCTATTTTAGTAATTCCAGCAAAAAAACTATAATTTTGCTTGTCGGATATATATTACTCACATTTGGCATTGGAATGTCCTGGCAAAATAATATTAGTTTGAGCGAATGGAATGCAAATTTTCCCCTAATTTTAGGTAATGAAACTACTGGAAATAGACCTTGGCAAGGATATATTTCTCAAATATCGTTTGCCGATGAAGTTGTATCTGACATTCAAATACAACGAATACTAGCTAATCAAAATTATTTGTTCAAAAATCAAGACTTATTAATTGCTAATTATGATTTTAATGGCAAAAATAATTATCGGGATAAAACTGGTAAACTCCCAGATTTATTATGGCAAGGAGAATTACCAAAATTAGAAAATAGCGATACAGTGAAAGGTGTTATTTTAACTTCAAATAGTTGGTTGAAGAGTGCAGACTCTGCGAAATTTGTTAATCAAAAAATTAGTAAAAAATCAAGGTTTACAGTAATTACAACAGTAGCTTCTGCAAATTCTAATCAAACTGGTCCAGCACGAATTATTTCACTTTCAGGTGATAGCTTACATCGTAATTTAACGATTGGACAAGAGAAACAAAACTTGCAATTACGCTTGCGAACACCAATAACTGGACAAAATGGTTCAGATATTAATATCAACGTACCCAATGTTTTTTCAGATACTGATAGCCATCAGATTGTAATTACTTACTCGAAAGCGATCGTTAATGTATACGTCGATAGATATGACAATGTTTACAGGTTTAATTTGCTAGACCTATTACCAAATAACCAAAAGGTTTTTTCCTACGCAATTACTTTTCTTCCACTCGGATTATGCTTGGCACTACTTAGTATTATTAGCAAACGCAAATTTCACTTGAATCGATTGATTCTTATTATCGGAATTTTATTACCTTCGTTGATAGTTGAAAGCATTTTAATTCATCTTAATGACAAAAATCTCAGCTTGATAAACTTAGCTTTTGGGATATTTTTTACAGCATGTACTGCTTTGTTTTTACAAGTACGAACCGCTTTATTAAGTAAAAACGAATTAATTAATGGATAATGGACATTGGGATAGGTTCAGCAATTCAAATTACATGACAAACTACAAATTATAATTACGAATTATTTTGACTTTGGCAATTTGTAAGGGGTGCATCCCAGTTTTTATTCGGCAGCCAGAGAAAAAATAACCTGCCATTTCGTACTCCAAAACCCAGAAGCAAGCTACGCCCTTACAATTTGTCGGGAATAAGTGTAATATCAAATCCCATGATAATTTTTCGTGGATTTCTGGCAAAGTCAACACCCTAGTACCTCAAGGCAAAAGAAAGAAAGATGATTTTATAAGCTTTTCAGCCATTTTATAGACGCGGAGCGGCTTCCCGCAGGGTATGGTAGCTTTATTTCCGCCGTTCTGTACTAGTTAGAACCTCCTCCCACGAGAATGTCATCTCCCCAAGCAATTATTAGTGTGTCAGAACATGCTCCACCGATTAGGATGTCATTTCCCTTCTCAAGTTGATTATATGCACATGTATCCGCATCACCAGACAAGATATCAGCACCCACACCTCCAAAAAGATAATCGTCATTCTTGCCACCTAAAAGGGTATCTTTGCCTCCAAAACCTTCAAGGATATCATTCCCATCTCTTCCTCGAATCGCATCGGCATTAGATGTTCCTTTCAAACTGTTGTCACTATTGTCACCATTTATAAATGCCATATTTATTCTCCAAAAAGGGTTACATTAATTCAGAATTCTGTATAAGTTGAGACAACTTGAGTTTTGAAGCTCAACTTTACCTTCTGCATTAATTAATACGGGAGAAACATGAAATTAGTATGAATTTTTCATGAGATATCTCTCATCCTTATTGTTTACAGGGTGTTTATTAAGTAGTTTATTTCTTGCCAGGAGTGCGTCTTTTTAGTTAAGTAAAATCACATAATTATTTGAAAAAGTTTGTCAATTCCAGCACACAACCATAGCTTAGGTCTCGATAGATTTCTGATTGGCAAATTGAGATGGTATTTCCAAAGGTATTTTACCTAATAAACCTTTGCGAAAATCGGTAAGTAATTGACGAGCAGTACGTTCAACATCTCCGTTGTAGCGATATTCCGCTAAAGCATGAAGGTATGCTTCTCCGGTATAGTCACTAGAGTCGAAATCGTAGCGATTTTTTAACAGATTTTTTGGTAATAAATTAGATGCGACTGCTTCCAAATAAATAATAATATCTACAAATGCAGATGCAATTAACTGATTATCATAGGATGCATTCCCGATATCATCGCAAATCGCTAATTTGGCAGCAGCTTCTTGGTCTTCCAATTTTAAAGGAATTACCCCAGGTGCATCAAGTAATTCTAATTGTTCAGAAATTCTCACCCAGCGTAAAGAACGAGTTACTCCTGGACGTGCTGCACTCTCGACTACACGCTTTCCTAACAAACGGTTAATTAAAGCCGATTTTCCGACGTTTGGAAATCCAATTACAACAGCACGGACAGGACGAGGTAACATTCCGCGATTTTTCCGACGTTGGTTGAGTTCTACTCCTGCTGCTTGTGCTGCTTTTGCCACTGCCTCAACACATTGCCCTTGTTGAGCATTAGTGTAATAAGGCACTTCATTATTTTGTTTGAACCAGTCCGTCCAGACGTTACGAACCTGGGGTGAAACCATGTCTAAGCGGTTAAGTACGAGTATCCGCGATTTATTACCTATCCAATCGAATAATTGGGGGTGATGGGTTGATATGGGAATACGTGCGTCACGGACTTCTAAAACTACATCGACAACCTTTAGCTGCTCTTTGAGTTTTCTCTCAGCTTTGGCGATATGTCCGGGATACCACTGAATAACGTTTAATTTATAGTTTTGAGTTAATCCCATGATTTATTTGGGGAAGGTGGAAGGGGAAAAGGAGGGAAGGAGAAATTATAGTATAGTCTTTCATTGATGAATCATATTTTTAATCCTTACTCCCTTGATGTAATATAATCCGATTACCGTCAGGGTCATAAATATATATTTCTTGTCCGTGGGATGCTATGGTAATTTCTCCGGTTGGGGAATAGCCTAAGTGACTTAGATGTGCGATCGCATTTTCCAAATTTTTTACCTCTAAGCACAAACTTATTTTACTCTGGTTTGAGTTAGCAAATTCGCTTTGGTGTGTTGGTTTTGGTTTGAAGATTCCTAATTTAATACCTGGCAGTTGAAATTCTGCATATACATTAGGAATATATTTAATCGGTTGTTGACTGAGTATGGCGGTATAAAAATCAACTATTTTCTCTAAGTTAGTCGATGCCAAGGTTACTAATGAGTCAGTTATTTGTAAAAACATTAGATAGTACCAAAAAATTAATCCAAAAAGTAAATCTAAAAATTAATAAAAAATAAATTATTTCAGATGATGACGTTGGTATAGCTCAATACGGTACTGTTAACCCTTACCCTAAGCCTTTACAGGCATACTGCTTCAACAGGAACACCTACCTAGTCCTTATATAACGGAACGTCTAGCCTACGGCAGCGCTCCTCTGACGACGTAGCTTGCTTCCACGTTCGCGTAGCGTACTTAATTGGTCTTAATTCACAGGTTTTAAATTCAACTTATCGACTTCGTTTTTTGCCTCTTTAACTGTCCGGAATCTGAATATACCATCATTTTTTAAGTACTTTTCATTCAATACTTTTTCGTAAAGACCTAAAGAGTTCCATTTACTTTCATGTTTAATTTTTGTCTGAATTAAATCACCAAATCCAGATGCGGCTAATAAATTTGCGGTTCCCCAATTGCTATTCTGATTTTGTAACCCGTATCGCATATTCAAGTTATTCAAATGTTGAGCAGCAGCCATAATTTTTAACCAAGTATTTTTTATGTCGTGAGCCGAACCACGATATAAACTTATGTAAGTATTCCCAATATGAGAATGCTCTCCTGGTCTGTCTCCAGGAAGGGATAAATAATAATTGAGACGAATATCTGGAAGTATTAATGATTTAGAGTTAGACACAATAATCATTGTTTTTAAATTGCCATCAGGAGCGACATATTGAACAAGTGAATCCTTCAGGTTTCCATAACGCGAACCAAAAGCTTCTACTACTCCCAAAAAGCCATTTTTTTTAATAGCTTTGTTATCATTTAATTTAGGAATACGACGAATAAATATACTTGTATGTCTTTGATTATCTATAAATGGAACTGGTCGAAAATCTAAACCAATCTCCAATTCCTCATCTCCCAATGCAGACAATTGTTCTATTAGTATTTGGGCTTTACTTTCCTTGCTACCTATCGAGCCAGATTCAAACCCTGATTTTTCCCGTACTGCTTTTTGATGACCTTTGACATTAATATTGTAATCAAATTGCATTTGCAGATGCATCACACTAGATTCAGGTATTGTAATAATATTTCCAGTGTCAAAAAAAAACATTTATTTCTCCTTTATTTTGCTAAATTAATCATTTTTTTGCACATCAAATATCTACCCCATTCTTTTGCAAATGGGTATTAAACTTAGTTCGTATCGAAACAAGTAATACTATTTTGGATTTTGGATTTTAGATTTTGGATTTTGGATACATTCGCTGTCGCTCAGTACAAGCTTTGGATTTTGGATTTTGCGGAAAATGAGCGCTGTCGGTTTCCGTCCCGCTCAATTTTCCAAGACGGATTTTGGATTGTGAAATATCTATTGCATAAACTTTTTGCGACTCCATCTGTCGCAATTATTTTTCAAATTGGTATAATTTTTTGATTATTTTGTTGCGTGACTGCGATGTGGGTAAATACCTTTCTCGCCGATTAATCTGTTTATCGTCGGAAACAATCTCAAAATATGATGCTAAAAAATACAGTTTTCAAATAAAACCAGCTTTAGCATCGTTCAAAATTATGTTTTCTAATTTTAAAAATTAGAAATTAACAAGCATTAATACTTGAACAAATTAGACTAACAGCACGCTAACTATTACTAAAGAATTCTAATTCTTTAGTGATAACTTATAGTTATATTTTGTTTAATTCTGTACTAAACCCTAGTCAATAAATATAAAAAATGTAGAATGACACAGTCCAATTAATTCAGCACACTTTGGTGCGATCGCATCAAAGAAAAAGCAGCATACATAAACTTTTTAATTAAGTTTTAAAATGCTTGATTTCGACCACACGAGCGAAATAAAAAAGCGGAAAGGCAAGATGCCCATCCCACTATTTAAAATCTACAATTCAAAATCCTAAGATTCCGGTTTACTGCAATAATCATTTAACCCGCCAACCGAAGCATCAAATTCTTTAGCGGCATCTGCTGCGGTTTGCAGTGCCGAGTCAATATTTTCTCGTGCTTTTTGGATTCTTTCACGTCCAACTGTCGAAGCTTGGGCTGTTTTTGCTGACCCTAGAGCTTTTCCAGCTTTACCAATATTTTGACTCAAAGCTTCATAAACCTTAACAATACGACTTTGATACTCCTGGAGTTTTTCATCTCCCAAATTCAAATCACGAACTTTGTTCGTAACTTCCTCTAAATCTTTTGCAAGTTGGAGGCTAGTTGTCACCTGTGCCCCTTTATTTTTCTCTAAAAGCGTCATTCCAACTCTAACTTCTTTCACCAAGCGTTCGCATTGAGATACTTTGGTTTCATTACAGCTAGCCAGTAAGAAAGCCATACCCAAGCTTACGGGAATAATAATATACTTATGTGATACCAAAATTAACCGTCCATAACCACTAAATCCCAAATTATAGTATCCGATGATTTAGGTATTTTAATTATTGTTCCGGTAATTTGATATTTCGATAAGATTTCCATCAGGATCGTGTAGATATATTGAGTCTATTTCCGCTCTGTCAAACTTACCCAAAACTACCCAAGTCTAGACTTAACTGGACAGAAGTAGTTTTAGTGTTAACTTCCTGTTTCACAGTGGTCTTGATATGACTATCAAGAGGCGAAGTCTGCCGGACAG
>JAAUPE010000126.1 GCA_012034595.1 Calothrix sp. CSU_2_0
CGATGGAGTCGTAATTCCAGTTGCCATGCAACGATTGAATACTGAATAAAAAAGAATACTTAAGTAGTGCAATTTTTCTTGATAAAAATGCGGTGTTTTTTGCGAATATTACTGAATTTAAGAAAATTTGCTGCCGTAATTTTTACTGCTGACTTGGTGGGATTATATTTTTGATAGTACTAAATTTGGAGCTTAACGCATTTCTCCCGTAGCGACTAAGACAGCCACTAAAATCTGCTTCGACTGTGGTAGCGTTCTCATCAGAAAATATTTTTGGTTGTACCCTAAAGAAGTAAAGACTCAAACCACTAACATCTGCCTAAGCATCTCCGTTAAAAACCTATTTCCTTTCTTCTATCCATGCCTCTCCCGCGCTTAATTACCCTTATTGTTGGTTTAATTGCGATTTTGAGTCTTAGTCTGTGGCTAATTCAATATCTCAACCAACTCTCTTGGCAACTCTCCTATTTCGGCTTTTTTGGCAATATTTTACTACTATTGCTAATTGTCCTAATTGGAAGTTTGATTGCAGCCTTTGTCTACTATGTAGTGGTAATTCAAACTGGAGAATCCCGTTCTTCACGTCGTCCCAAACGTCGGATTACACCAGCCGAAATCCCTGCGGCAAAATCGGAAGCTGCTTCCTCGAACCTACAAGCAGTCAGGCAGCAAGTCTCGCAAATCCAAGATGAAGTCACAAGACAAGCATTATTGAGTAAATCGCGGGAAATTGAAGCAAATTTAGCTAGGGGTGAAATTCAAGTTGTCATTTTCGGTACGGGAAGCGCGGGTAAAACTTCCCTTGTTAACGCTGTAATTGGACGCATGGTTGGTAAAGTTGATGCACCAATGGGAACAACGACTGCGGGAGAAACTTACTGTTTGCGCTTGAAAGGGTTGGAACGGAAGATTTTAATCACCGATACACCAGGAATTTTGGAAGCGGGGGTAGCGGGAACCGAACGGGAACAACTAGCACGGGGATTGGCAACGGAAGCTGATTTATTGTTGTTTGTCGTTGATAATGACTTGCGACGTTCCGAATACGAACCGTTGAAAGCATTAGCGGAAATTGGCAAGCGATCGCTTTTAGTCCTCAATAAAACCGATTTATATACCGATGAAGACAAAGAAGCAATTTTAGCAAGGTTACGGGAACGGGTACGGGGATTTATTTCCACAAACGATGTGGTGGCAATATCGGCAAATCCCCAATCTGTGGAATTAGAAACCGGTGAAATGGTCGAGCCAGAGGCAGAAATATTACCTTTATTGCGAAGGATGGCAGCAATATTACGGGCAGAAGGTGAAGATTTAGTCGCCGATAATATCCTACTGCAATCGCTGCGACTGGGTGAAGAAGCCAGAAAGATGATAGATGCCCAACGTCGTCGTCAAGCTGATAAAATTGTCGATCGCTTTCAGTGGATTGGGGCTGGTGTCGTATCGGTGACACCCTTACCCGTAGTTGATTTATTAGCAACGGCAGCAGTAAACGCCCAAATGGTAGTAGAAATTGGTCGTGTTTATGGTTGCGAATTAAACATGGAACGGGGAAGAGAATTAGCGTTATCTTTGGCAAAAACCATTGCCGGGTTAGGAATCGTCAAAGGGGCATTGGAATTAGTTTCGACAGCATTACAATTGAATATTGGTACATTCGTCATTGGTAGGGCAATTCAAGGGGTAACGGCAGCATATTTAACCCGGATTGCCGGAAAAAGTTTTATTGAATATTTCCGTAATGACCAAGATTGGGGTGATGGGGGAATGACAGAAGTTGTCCAGCGTCAATTTCAGTTAAACAAGCGCGATGAATTTGTCAAAGCATTTGTGCAGGAAGCGATCGCAAAAGTAGTTAAACCTTTAGCTAATAAAGCTGCGGAAATAATCGAAGAAGACAAATTTAATTAACTCGAACTAGCAAGCTGAAAAATTTCTGCTGCCACGCGATCGCATACTCCCACTTCTCCCATGTTTTCCCGCATTTCTTGATAATTTGCCTGCATTTGCTGTTTGCGATCGGGATTTAGTAACAATTCCATCGCTGCTTGTGCGAGATTTTCAGATGTTGCTCGTTCCTGAATAAATTCTGGAACAATCTCTTTCATCACCATCAAATTTACTGGAGAGGCAAAGGGAAATTTTACCTTGAGGATATTCATTGCTACCCAGTAGGTAAATGGATGGAGACGGTATAACACAACTTGGGGTACTTTCAACAGTCCCAATTCTAAATTTACCGTGCCGCATTTGGTAATTGCTAAATCGGCAGCAGCAAGTACTTCTTTTTGCTGTCCAGAAATGACAGTTGCTTGCAAACCGTATTCTTGGAGTGATTTTTCAATTTTATCCCGATAAAATTCCAGAGAAAGCGGTATCCAAAAATGTACATGTGGTAATTTCTCTTGCAGTAATTTCGCTGTTTGAAATATCACAGGCATAAGGTACTTTAACTCTTGGGGACGGGAAGCGGGTAATAAAGCAACACTAATCACATCATCAGCGATTCCCAAATTTGCCCTGGCAACTTCTCGACTGGGAAATTCCGGCATTCGATCCAGAAGTGGATGTCCAACCCAAGTCACATTAGCTTTCTTTTCGGCAAAAAAATCGGCTTCGGCTGGGAAAATAGCTAAAAGCTTGTCACTGACATCAATAATTTTTTGTGTATCCCCAGTGGTAAGAGTTGACACCCAAACTTGAGGTGCAATGTAATAAACAATTGGGATTTGGGCTAAATGACGACGGAAATGATTCGCGATCGCCAAGTTTGGTCCCATATAATCGATTAATACAACTAGATCGGGTGGATTCTTTTTGAGGTATGCGATCGCCTGTCGTTGGATTTGTAAAGTTGGTAAAATATAAGGTATGCCTTCAAGTAAACCAAACGAAGAAATCCTAGTTGTATTTGCCAATAAATTTGCACCAGCAGCCGACATTTTTTCGCCACCTAATGCTACAATCTCTAGCTCCAATCCCCCAATTTTCGCTTGACGCTGAAGTGCAGCAATCAAAAGTGAACCCTGTAAATCGCCCGATACTTCACCAGTACTAATAAATATCCGCATTTAAATTTAATTTAGGGATTTAGGAATTTATAGGTTTATGAATTAGGAATTATGAATTACATGGCAACCCTAAATCATTTATTAAAATCATCAGACTTCAGATTCCCAACTTCTTGAAAAAGTCAGAAATCAAATCCGGGTTTTTACACCTGATTTACCACTTCAATTAAGAATGCGATCGTAATTTTAGAAACCAGTCTATTGATATATTTGATACATTTTCCTACTGATAGATTCGTAAGGGCAAACGGCTGTTTGCCCTAATAACCATTTGCACCATACAGATATTAACTCTAGAAACACCCCATCTACAGACGACCCACCGGGTCGTCCTCTCTTAGTCTCTCTTATTTTTCAATCCAGTAAGCATCTCTACTAATCAATCATCACGACTACTTGAGATTTTGCCCTTACCAGGAATCAAACCACGTCGTCCCGGCATTTGCGAAAGCAATAAAAAACGACGTAAATGTAGTAAATGTTCAGTATCCCCAAGTAACTCGATTTGGTCTAAAGCATCTTTAAACAAAACATTGGAACGATAAAGAATACGGAAGGCTTTTTTCAGATTTTGTAACTCATCAACAGGGAAATTAGCACGTTTAAGCCCAATTAAATTGAGAGTTCTTACCCGTGATGGATTTCCTTCAACAGTCATATATGGTGGAACATCGCGATCGATCCGCGCCATTCCCCCAACCATTGCGTGCCTGCCAATATGTACAAATTGATGCACACCCAAAACTCCACTCAGTCTTGCACGTGCTTCAATGTAGATGTGACCAGCTAACGCCACAGAATTAGAAATAATTACAGAGTCCTCAATGATACAGTTATGACCAACATGAACGTAAGCCATTAACAAATTACCATTACCAACAATTGTTGCCTCACCTGCCCCTGTGGCGCGATTTATCGTTACATATTCACGAATTAGATTATTATCGCCAATCTTAACCCAACTAGGTTCGCCAGCATATTTGAGGTCTTGCGGTTCCGTGCCAATGACCGCACCGGGATAAATTTGATTTCGTGCCCCAATTTCAGTTAAACCGTCCAGTACCACATGGGCACCAATGACAGTTTCGGGACCTACTTTCACATGCCCTCCAATCACAGCATAGGCACCGACTTGTACTGTAGGGTGGAGTTCCGCATCAGGATGAATTACAGCAGTAGGATGAATAAGCGTCTTCAAGGGTCCATCTCCAGAACAGTAAGCGTGCTGAATTTTTCAGTAATCCGTAGCCAATAGTGTTGGTTAAGTAACACAGCGTGTGAGGGCGTAAAGAATTGAGATTTTTTTTAGAAATTCTACAAAATTTTACAATAATAAGTTGTAGTTAACTGGTTTTACTGGTATCCATTTTCGGATTTAATAAGGGTACAAAGGTAACGTACCCCTATCATTGAATA
This sequence comes from Calothrix sp. CSU_2_0, assembly GCA_012034595.1. Taxonomy (GTDB): domain Bacteria; phylum Cyanobacteriota; class Cyanobacteriia; order Cyanobacteriales; family Nostocaceae; genus Brunnivagina. The sequence continues at coordinate 4,491 of JAAUPE010000126.1, forward strand.
AAACATCAGGTTACAAGTGAAAACATCAGTTCGCCTTCACAAGCAAGTTGACCGTCAACCTCGGCAATAGCTCGCATTTTACCGAAACGACGTTGTTTTACCCACAACAGTTCCACGGTCATGATTAACTGGTCCCCTGGTACAACCAGACGACGGAAACGCACTTTATCGATACCAGCAAATAGGAAAAGACCCCCTTCTAATTGGTGTACCTGTGTCATTACGACTCCTCCAACCTGTGCCATCGCTTCGACAATCAGCACTCCTGGCATAATTGGTTTTCCAGGGAAATGTCCTTGAAAATGCGGTTCGTTAAAGGTAATATTTTTGACCCCAACAGCACTTTTTCCCGGTACAAAATCAATAATTTTGTCTACTAACGCAAACGGGTAACGGTGCGGTAACAGTTTTTGAATTTCTTCAATGTTGAAAGTTTTTTTGGTTTCGGACACTTGTGTAGATGCTTTATCTGATGAAGGTTCGGTTGAACCAGGAATGGGGGTATCGGCTGTTTTCGATTCTGTGAGTGTTGACATAGCAATCTTGAGATTTTGGATTTTGGATTTTGGATTTTGCGTACTCAGAAGAGAACGGATTTTAAGAAAAGTTGAGGGCAAGACAGTCCTGTTTGGCTTTGCCATTCCCACAAACTTCGCACAGCGTTGTTCTCCAGCAAACTTGCCCAGACAAGTTTTGGACTTTGGATTTTGGATTTTGGATTTTGGATTTTGGGATTAATCTAAAATCTACAATCCAAAATTTTTTGTGCCAGTTGAATATGTAAATTATGACTGGCTTTGTACGCTAGAAAGTGAGCAACAGGAAAATTCCCTAATAAACTCAAATCTCCTACTAAATCCAAGATTTTATGACGAACTGGCTCATTTGCAAATCTCAATGGTAAATTTAGCCACCCATCTGGTCCGCAAATAAGTGCGTTATCCAAGCTCCCACCCTTGATTAAACCCGATTTTTGTAAGTATTCAATTTGATGCAACAGCCCAAAAGTTCGAGCAGGTGCAATTTCTGTGATAAAGCTACTATCAGTTCTTTCCGATTTCGGCAGCATCGCCCAACTATACCATTGATTACCGATAGCTGGTAAGTCAAAATCAATACCATAAGTAAACCTAGTTTCCTCTGCTGGCATCGCACAGACAAATGCATCTTCTTGCCGTATCCAAATTGGTTCGGTAATTCGACAAAATCTCTCTTCATCCGCTATTGATTGCGCTACTAAGCCAATTTGAGCGATACTTTCAGCCCACACTTTTGCCGAACCATCCAGAAGTGGCACTTCTGCACCGTCGATTTCAATGCGGGCGTTATCTACACCCATCCCAGCCAAACTTGCCAACAGGTGTTCTACTGTCCGAATATGAACTTCGTCCTTACCCAGTTGAGTTGAGAGAACCGTGTGATTTACAGATGCTACTTGTGCTGGAATAATTGGTGCTTCTGGTAAATCTACCCGCACGAAATACCGTCCACTGTGAGGTGGTGCTGGCAAGATGCGAACCTTGGTATTATTACCGCTATGAAGTCCTACTCCTGTATGGACAATTTCTGCGGCTAAAGTGTGTTGTTGCATGGTCAAAAGTAGGAGTTAGGAATTAGGAGTTAGGAATTAGGAGTTATGAGTTAGGAGTTAGTGGAAAATTTTTAATTCTTGATTCTAACTCCCAAATACTTAGAATCTTTCGCCAATACCAAAGTTGATGCGGCTGTCTCCCTCATCGCTGATACCATAATCGATCCGAATGGGTCCGAGAGGTGATTGGACGCGGACACCTAAACCGTAACCGTAGCCAGTCCCATTTTTATTGAGGACTTCGGCTGGTCTAGTAGTTGTACCTAAATCGCTGCCGAAGTCGAAGAAAAGTGCGCCACTGACCACAGAGAATACAGGGAAGCGATACTCGACTGTTGCTTGTACGTAGCTGCGACCACTACTTAAAGAACCATCTTCGTAACCGCGTACTGAGCTACTGCCACCTAAGGTGAAGGCTTCGTAGGGTGGTAAGTCGCCTAAAATTGTTCCCGCTTGCACGTTAAACGCTAAAGCTTGCGCGCCTTTGCCTTTGGTAAAATTGGTAAATTTGACGGGGATGTAATAGCTGTAACTTCCACGCAGACGGGTAAGGAAAATATTTCCGAGTCCGACGGGTACTGATTGGTCTACACCGAAACGTAGTAAGGAGCCGCTTGTGGGTTGTAAAGGATTGTTACGGCGATCGCGTGATGCTCCTAGCTGTAAAAATAGTAAGTCGTCTCGTCCTTCCCCTGATTGACTCAGTTCGACTTCGGTGTTGGGGTCGTTTCTATCGACTCGTCCAACTTTTCGCACGTCTCTGTCGGAATCGAGGGTGGAAACTCGCTGGTATTGTAATCCGGCGGAGGCTATCCATTCGGAGGCTTTAAAGGGGTTTCTCGACAATGGACGGGTGAAGGTTATACCACCACCTGTACGGGTGACACGGGGGCGATCGCCATCTTCGTTGGGTTCGCTAGGGTTGAAAGTTTCGATGTTCTCGTCTTTGCCATCAAAAATCAGAGAAATTGATTGACGACGGAAAGCATTGACGGTGTAGGAGGTGCGGTAAGGGTCCCCGGCAATCCAAGGGTCGGTAAAGCGAACATCAAATAACAATTCCCGTTGACCAACTTGTAATTCTGCCCCTAGTTTTTGGCTTCTGCCGCCCAAGTTTTGTTGTTGGTAGCTGATAGTACCGAAAAGTCCGCTCGCTGAACTGATACCTGCACCTGCGGCGATGGAACCACTGTTGCGTTCGACGACATTGACGACGACATCGACTTTGCTAGGGTCTGTACCGGGGTCGAGGGAAACGTTAACATCTTCAAATAATCCCAACCCTGCAACCCTTTGCAAGTCTCTTTGAACGATGTTGCGGTTGAATACCCCACCTGGTTTGAGTTCGAGTTCGCGGGTGACAATGTAGTTTTGTGTTCTACCGCGAATTGGTTGCCCTTTTTCGTCGGTGTCTTGCCCTTCTTTGCTGCGGAATCGTACGCGGACGTTTTCGACCACACCTTCGGCGACTTGGAGGGTGACAACGCCGTTTTCGGATACTTTGGGTGCGCCAATTACGTTTGCTAAGACGAAGCCTTTATCTTGATAGCTTTTGGTTAATCTTTTGATGTTTTCTTGCAATTCTCGGAGGTTGAGTATTCTGCCGTATTGCTCTTTAAATATTTCGTCTACCGCAGTTGCAGGTAATACGGAAGGTATATTTGCCCCTGGGTTAGCTTCGATTTGTACCTTTGTCAGCACTGGGTTTGGTTGAACAACAAAGGTGACGCGCACACCTAAAGGGGTATCTTCTGGTGATGCTTGGACGTTGGAGAAGAAACCTGTCGCGAAGATGGCGTTGATATCTTCTTGCAGTTGCGATCGCGTTGTTGTTCGTCCAGCTTGGGTACGTATGACTCGATATGCTTCTTGTTCGAGTTCTGCGGCTAGTTTTCCACTTTGGGGTGTGATGACTACTTCGGATACCAAAACGCGGGGTTCTGTGGCTTCAGGGGCGGCATTGGGCTGATTAAAATTTGGGTTTGGTATTCCTGGTTGATTATTTGGTTGGGGAGATGGTACAGGCGTTTGCTGTTCCCCTGCTGGTGCATTAACTGGAGGTGGTAGTGGTACTGGTTTGGTATTTGGTTGTGGTTGAGTTGGTGTTTTTTGCTGCCCGTTTGGTTGTGGTTTGGTTTGGGGGGTTCTCTGTAGTAGTGGTACTTGCTGCCTTGTGTTGGGTAATTGGGTTGGAGTTTGATTAGTTGGTTGATTATTTGGTTGAAATGTGGGTGCTGGTGTTTCCTGGATGTCACTTGGATTTTGCGGCAGCACTGGGGTTGGGGTATCGCTCGGTGAACCGGGGAAGGAATTGGGTTCGGGATTATTTTGGGCTGTTTTTACTGATGCAGGTTTTGTTTGTAATGTTGATACTGCGGGGAATACGGCAACAACTTCATATTCTTGGTCGCTATTTTGAGTTGTATTAGAAGTTGAACTTTTATTTGCACTTGTATTTGCAACTGTAACTTCTGTGGCGACTTCTGTTGTTTTTTCAGTATTTTGCAGCGATTTCTGCGAAGTCTGTGCGTTTGCACTCAACGCACTGCCTAAAGGGGCAGCTATTGCTACCACTGTCATCAAAACGGGAGATAAGCGCATTTTTTTTAAGTTCCTCTTCACGTCCACACACCATCACAAAGTATCATTCGGTCATTTGTTTATGTTTATGAGTTGACAGTGAATAGTCAACAGCAATCAACTACAAAGTCTGACATAACCACAAATTAATCATTTATGGTCTGAGTTGCAGCCAAGCAATCTTAGATTGAAGAATTCTAATTTTTTGGTATTACTCCCAAGTTTCCTGGTTATCCCTAAAATTGTGGAGAATCCAAAATCCAAAATCCAAAATCTAAAATCGACTGACTGTGATTAAATAACTTGGTTAAACAACAAATGACTTATTAGCATAAACCTTTAAACAAATTTTTGCCTTCTTTTACGTAAAGGACAGCTTAAGAATTAAGTCGGACACAACAAATATCAAATTGAATGGTGATAAATACTTCATGACCAACAACCAATGACAAAATTAAGACAGAAGAATTCTGAATTCTCAAGTCAGAATCCATTAAGTATGGTTTTACACTAGGCTTAGTTCTAGACTGCCTGGCAAAACGCTGAGGGTATTAACCCTTGATAATTCTGAGTAGAAGCAAGCTGTATTCATGCTTACCCAGAGAATCGCCTGACTACTGATTCTATTAATTGTTATTAGTTTCTACTGCTTTGAGTACGCGATTTAACACCTCCTGGTAAGCATTTTCTACATTTCCCATATCCCGACGGAAACGGTCTTTATCTAATACTCGACGATCGGGGTCATTAGCTGCCGATGTGTCCCACAAACGACAAGTATCGGGACTAATTTCGTCTGCTAACAAAATTTGCTGTTGCGAGTCCAAACCAAACTCTAGTTTAAAGTCCACTAGGGTAATGTCGCATCGCTGGAAAAAGCCAATCAAAAATTGGTTTATTTGCAATGCTAGATGAGTAATTTCGTCTACTTGTTCCGGCTTTGCTAATTCCAGTAATAGTATGCGATCGCGCGTCAAAAGCGGATCGCCCAATTGGTCATTTTTATAATAAAATTCTACCAATGGCTGTTTTAGTGCTGTTCCTAAGGGCAATCCGGTTTGCTGGCACAAACTCCCTGCGGCGATATTTCGCACCACAACTTCTATCGGCACAATTTTAACTGCCTTAACCCGCATTTGGTTTGGTTTGAGGCTATCTACGTAATGGGTTTTAACTCCTAACGACTCTAATTCTTGAAACAGCTTGCTGGAAATGATACAATTCATATTTCCCTTTCCGGTGATGCTCCCACGCTTCTGAGCGTTGAAGGCAGTTGCATCATCTTTAAAATCCGCTAGCAAAATTTCCGGGTCTTCCGTAGAGTAGATTATTTTGGCTTTACCTTCGTATAACTTGGAATGAACTGACATGATGGGAGGTTATTTCTAAGTGATGGGGCAACTGTGATGCTTTTAGGCTTAACCATTTTATCTTTAGTTACGTTCTTATTCGTCATTGTCCATCCAAAAAATCTTAAACCTGAAAAATTTTAAACCCAAGGAATCTTAAACTGAGCAAAATACTTTTTCAAAAATTTATCTACCTAAAGAAAAATTCAAAAGTATTTTTGGTAAAAACTCAGTAAGCCCCAACACAGAATCTCTAGTATTTTTGACTACACTGTAATGACAAATTTCGCAAAATCCCATCTAAAAATAAAAGAATTAGATGAGAATTACTATCAATAAGCTAGAATAAGATTTAAGTGCAAGCATTTAAAAATTGTATTGTCTGAATGTCGAATTCAGAATAGTTTTTAGTCAAAGTTTTTTAAGCGGGAACAGCAAAAAGTGAACAAAGATGATTTTCTCTATCCTCGTAGTCGTTATTACGGTCAAGTAAAGCCAGAGAATATGGTATTTAATGCCAACCTCCAAGAATTTGCCCAACGTATCAGTATAATTTGCAGCTTAGAAACATCAGGAAAAATTTCCCCAGAAGAAGCTTACGATCAAGTAAAAGTGTTGTGGAAACAATTAAAACGGGCAAAGAAACAACTGCAAATAGGGGAGAATCCTTTTGGAGGAGAAGAGGAAGGCTAGGTGAAAACCAAAAAAGTGGGTCGTCTTCGGTATATACTGTAAACAATAATTTATCTATAACTTGGTACAGTAAAAACGGATTGAAGTTTGGCTTTTAAACGCACAGAGAAGTTAACGGTGAGTCCACTTGGTAGTATCAGTTTCTGTAGCGTCAAACTGTCCTACCGAATTCCAAAGCGTAGCTTGCTTCTGGAGTTGGGAGTTCAGTAGAAACACAAAGTTATGCGGAGAAAAGTATCAAATGTTTGCAGTATAGCTATGTAGCTACAAAGCTATGAGACTATAAAGCTGAATCAAAAATTTGCTTTGCTGTTAAGTTTAATTGAGGAAAAGCTGGGGAAACTATTGAGCTATTGTCGGTAAATTTGCTAATTTGATATTCTCCATCTAATAAGTAACAAACTGAAATTGTAGGTTGTCTTGGATTGCCTATGAATTTTTTACCTCCTAAAGCAGCGTAATCTACTATCCAATATTCTTCAATTCCCATTTCTTCATAATCGCGAAGCTTATTATAATAATCATCTTGCCAATTGGTTGATACGACCTCAACAATCAGTTTTACTGAAGCGGCATTTTCGATAACTGATTCTTTTTTCCAGTGCGTTTCATAGACGACTTTTTCTTGATTCAAAACTATGATATCAGGCTCATAGCCCGACTTTTCACTTTTTGGCTTAACGATTGATTCTTTTGGTATAGTCCAGACTCCACGCTTTCCCATCTCTCTTATTGTTATCAGTAACTCTTCAATTAAAAAACCTGCTAAATCAGAATGTTCCCCTTTGGGTTTAGGCATTTCAACAATTATCCCATCATGTAATTCGTAATGTTTTTCAGAGTTTTCTGGATACCATTCGATAAATTCGTCAAAGGTAAAAATTTTAACTTCTGTTTGTGTCATGATTTAATAATGTTTAATTTCTATATGTGGGTAGAAGTCAGTAAACAGTTAGAGTTACACACCCAAAAACATAATTAAAACGTGAGTTCGATGGTGAGACATAATACATCGTGTCTCTACGTTTTACTTACTACTCATTGTCCAGACCCCATCCCAAGAGTCAGGAGGTGGTTGTATGAGATAATTGTGGGTGCGTTCGAGATGTATATTCAAAGGATGGTCGTTGGGTCGAATTTCTTTGGCAGCTTCAAAGCAGAGAATTGCATTTTTGAAGTTGCGTAACGCTAATGCCGATCGTCCAGCATTGTAATGTGAGAGAAATTCTTGAGTATCAATATCGAGTGGTGTGCTGCGATCGCCAATTAACTCATAGATATTTACGGCTTGATGTTTTCCTTTAACGCGAATTTTATCAAGTTGACGTACCCAAATGCGATCGCTGCAAAGTTGGTAGGTAAATTCGCTCAAAACTATATCACAACCGTATTCTTTAGTCACAGATTCCAAACGGGAACTGAGGTTGACACCATCACCGATGACGGTATAATCCATACGTTTGTGGGAACCAATATTACCGGAAACCACTTCCCCAGAACTCAAACCAATGCCGATGTGAATTTGGGGTTGTTCTTGAATAATACGTCTTTGGTTAAATTCTGCGAGCCGTCGTCGCATTTCTAAAGCTGCTTGTACTGCCTTCCAAGCATGATTTTCTGTTAGCGGTAATGGCGCACCAAATACAGCCATTAAAGCATCACCAATAAATTTATCCAAAGTACCTTCGTGGTTAAATACCGCTTCCACCATCGTTTCAAAGTATTGATTGAGCAGCGATACAACCTCGGCAGCACCGAGATTTTCCGTAAGTGTGGTGTAGCCCCTAATATCGGAAAATAATATTGTTACTTCCTTGCGTTCCCCCACCATCAAAGCATCTTCACCCAAAGCCATTACCTGTTCGGCTACATGGGGGGTTAAATATCGATACATTGTGGTTTTCATCCGCTTTTCACGGCTGATATCTTCCAAAACCACCAATCCACCTCGAACCCCACCTTCTGGGTTGGTGAGGGGATTGACGGTGAGATTCATGCTACGTTCGATTTGCTGAACTTGATTTTCTGGGATTAATTTCGACTGAGGTGTGAGCAGTTGGTTCCAAGGCAGAAATTTGTGGGAATTATTGCGATCGCGAACTGCAAAAATCGGATGTGGTGTTAGGACATCACTTCCTGTATTTTTTGATATACTCGCTTGAGTACCATTTTTAGAGCTTGTCTCACCCAGATTCAACTCTTCAACTGATAAATCTGTTGTTTCTATTAGGTAACAAATTCCAGCTGTGAGGGTTTGTTCGGGGACATAATGTCTTGCAGCAGTTTTTAAGCTATCCTCTAAGCGTATTTGTAAATTATCGACTGGTACAACTTCCCAAACTAAACGACCAATTAAGTTTTGCTCCCACAAGCTCTTATTCTCCTTTTCATGGGGTTCCCCCAAAGGACATCCTAATAGCTCTAAAGCAGCATCATTAATGGTGACAATTCGCCCACCCATATCAGTTGAAATTACCGCATCAGAAAGACTTTGCAAAATATCTTTTTGATACTGTTTTTCTAATAACACATTTTCAAATAAGCGAGCATTTTCTAAGGCAATTCCAGCTTGGATATTAAATGCCCGCATAAACTCTTCATCCGACGCAGTAAAGCTACCTTGCTGCTTATTAATTAATTGCGTCACCCCGATTAATTCATTTGCGGAATTAAACACAGGTAAACACAAAATATTACGGGTTACATACCCTGTTTTTCTATCTGTGCTAGGGTCAAAACGTGGGTCTTTATAGGCATCCGGGATATTTAAGGCTTCACCTGTCGATGCCACATAACCAACAATTCCCCGATTAGAAGGAATACGAATTTCTACTTCATTTTCTTCATCAACCGAAGCGATTTTTGTCCACAATTCTCCCATTTCTTTTCTATGTAAAAACAGGGTGCTACGGTCAGCTTGCATCAAGATTCTGGCTTGTTCCATAACTATCTGCAAAGTTGCTTCCAAATCCAAACTTTGACCCAAGGTTTGAGTCGCTCTTAATAATGCTGTAGCACCTCTTTGATTCCGTGCTGCCACATAAAAAGACTGGCAACTTTCCAAGATAATTCCTATCGATGCTGCAAAATCACGAAACCGTCTTTCGTCTTCTTGGTCAAAGGGACTATTGCCAGTTTTATTTGCTAACTGGACAACCGCTACAGTTTGATTTTTACTACTTAAAACAGGCATACACAAAATATTATTAATTTTGTAGCCCATTTGCTTTTCTAATTCGGGACTAAATAAAGGGTGAATTGTTGTTTCTGGAATATTCAAACACTCCCCCGTACTCGCTACATGTCCGGGAATCCCAACATTAATGGGAGTCCGAATTTCCAGAGGTTTGTGGATATTCTCTTGAGGTATTTTCGACCATAATTGACCTTTATCATGATCGACCAAAAAAATTGTTGTATGTTCGGCTTGGAGTATTTGACCAATTTTTAGAGTAATTGCCTCCAAAACCTTTTCTAACATTGTTTCGAGGGCTTCATTATTAATTAATTCAATTGCCCTCAAAAACTGCTGAAATTCGGCAGTAATGAAATCAAGCAAACACACAAACTCTGTCACCGAGAGGTCTTTCACACGTCGCAAAAGTGCATGAGTGCGATTTACCTGAGTCATTTCTGTTAACGTAGCCAAGACGCTACCAGGACTGGGAAGTGTCATGGGAATTAGGGATTTGGGATTTGTTCTACTTACAGTATTAGTATTTACTGTCCAATTTAATTTAATATTTAAATAGCCATTATTAATCTAAAGATATTATACAGATACTCACATACACTGAGACATGACTGTTGCATTTAATACAACGGCATATCTCTCGATCGAGGGAACACCAATAAATAAATTCTCCTTTTATTGTAGGGGCAGGATTGTCCTGCCCCTACGAATGATACGATTCGTATTCCCTTTCGGAGAGGTTTTGTCTAGCTATGCTGCAACTTTAGGTAATTGCGAATATACTACATCGTGATAGTAGTTTTGTAGTTGACGGGTTGCCGCCCCCCATCCCCAACTTTCAGCTTCGCTACGGGCATTTTGACGAATGATTTCCCGTTCTTGCTTTTCTCTCAAAAGACGAATTGTTGCCGCGATCGCACCTGCATCATCAGTTTTGGGGTCAAACAAATAGCCATTCACCCCGTTAGTGACAATATCAGGAATTCCTCCCGAATTTGCGGCAACTACGGGACATCCTGCTGCCATCGCTTCTAACAATACTAATCCCAGGGTTTCCGTCCGGGATGGAAAGATAAACGCATCGGAACTGGCAAAAGCCGCAGCTAATTCAACCCCTCTTAAATATCCAACAAAATGGGTATTCGTATCAGCAAAGTGTGCTTGCAAAGCTTGACGGTGGGGACCATCACCAACCAATGCCAAGCGAGCATCGGGAATCGCTGCTAAAATCGGCTTGATGCGTTCGATTTCCTTTTCTGCCGACAATCGCCCCACATATAGCAATAATGGACTGTCAGGGGAATTTTGGGAAAGATGCGATCGCATTTCCTCGCTTTTTCTAATCGGGTGGAATGTCTCGGTATCCACTCCTTTTTGCCACAAATCTACCCTTTCAATACCATGGGAACTCAATTCTTGGCACATGGCAGTCGAAGTACATAAATTTAATGCCGCTTGGTTATGTCCTAGTTTTAATAGTTCCCATAGTAATCCCTCCAAAGCACCTAAACCGTAGTGTTGTAGGTATTGCGGCAAATGGGTGTGATAGGAAGCAACTAAAGGAATGTCCTTTATTTTGGCGTGAAATATACCAGACAAACCCAAAACAGCCGGGTTTACTACATGGATAATATCGGGTCGAAACTCATCAACAGCTTCCCCAATCGAAGGACGTGGTAATGCCATTTTTAACTCAGGATATAGAGGCAAGGGGAAAGCCGAAACACCATAAATTTTTGCTCCCTTGTACTCCGTCATCCCACCTTCAGGACAAACAACCAATACTTGGTCACCATGACGTTGCAAATGGTCAACGGTGTGACTTAAGCGTGTCACAATCCCATCGACCTTGGGCAGAAAGGTTTCCGTAAAAAGGGCGATTCTCATAAATTAGTTAATGGTTGTTGGTTATTTGTCAAGAGTTTTTTGCATTGATGAAAGAAAAGTTTTTGATAATAATTTCCAATGCAAATTGTCCCCTGTTGTTGATGACTTTTCATCATACTGAGCGACAATATGACGACCAACTTGAGGTAACTGGCTAATTTGAGTCAAGTAATTTGTCGTAATCAGCTTCATTGTTTTTGAGGGGTTAGGGACTAGAGAATAGGGGAACAAGTCATTTTTTCCAATGCCTCATTCCCAATGTCCAATCCCCAATCCCAATTATCTTTTCCAAGTCACCTTAGGCAGAATTTCGTTTTTGTCAATGCGATTTTGATACTTCACAGCAAAGTTCAATAGCGAATCAAGTAACGAATCCGACAATAAATGGGGTTGTAAACCCAAATCTAATAACTTGGTGTTTTTGGCATTGAAATAATGTTCTTCTTTCTCAATCCTGGGATTTTCCAGGTGATTGATGTCCACATTCAACCCGATTGCATTCCCGGCTTTTTTCACCATCATCGCCAAATCACCGACACTAAACAACTCGGTAAACTGGTTAAATACGCGAAACTCCCCAGATGCTGCTGGATTTGCGATCGCAATTTCCAAACAGCGCACGGTGTCGCGAATATCTAAGAAACCGCGTGTTTGTCCACCCTTCCCGTAAACAGTCAAGGGGTGTCCTATCGCAGCTTGGATGCAAAAACGATTTAATGCTGTACCAAACACACCATCGTAGTCGAGACGATTGATTAACATCTCGTCCATCCCAGTTTCTTCCGTCAAGACACCGTAAACCACACCTTGATTGAGGTCGGTTGCCCGTAAACCCCAAATTTTGCAAGCAAAGTGGATATTATGGCTATCATGTACTTTGCTCAAGTGGTACATCGAACCGGGTTGCTTGGGATAGGGCAAGGTATCCTTGCGACCGTTATGTTCGATAGTTATGTAACCTTCTTCAATATCAATGTTGGGTGTGCCATACTCACCCATTGTCCCCAGCTTGACCAAATGACAATCGGGGAAATCCTCTTTCATTGCGTAAAGCAAATTCAGCGTACCAACTACGTTATTAACCTGCGTGACAACAGCATGTTCGCGGTCAATCATCGAAAACGGTGCAGAACGTTGTTCCCCAAAATGCGCGATCGCATTCGGCTCAAACCGATGCAGCGTTTTACTTAAAAAATCGTAGTTCGTAATGTCACCAACAAATAGCTCGATAGATTTACCCGTCAAATCTTTCCAGCGCTGGAGACGTTGCTGAATCGAAGCGATAGGAGTAAGCGTTTCGACACCTAATTCGTTGTCCCAGTGCCGTCGCACCAAGCTATCTAAAATTGCTACTTCGTAGCCTCGATTAGAGAGATATAGAGCGGTTGCCCAACCGCAGTAACCATCGCCACCAATAACCAGGACTTTCATTTTCACCAGTTTTTACTCGCTGATAGCTAAATCTATCAGGTTTGTGTCCCTTCTAAACCACTTTTATGCGACATTCTAAATAATTTTTGCTAGTAATTCGTCAGTAATTAATGTTGTTCTCACAACAATTACGAAAAGCGTATACAGCAGTTACATCTCGTAAAAAGACTTGCAATCGAGTCTTGATTTATATCCAAAATTAATGCTAATTTCGGCTATAAGCATGACTTACACAGCTTTTATTTTCTGAAATATAAGACTTCAACATCTGATTTCTTACTACTAAGTAATGTAATAAAAGTAACTTTATTCGCTGTCAAATCCTTGACCATTACATCGACTTTGCGAACAATTGTAGGGGCATAGTACTACACCATCTATTTTTTTAGGTCAGGCGAGAGATTTAATAATCTAATTTGCTAATTAATGCAGCAAGTAGCAACATGGTTAAAGCTTAAAGGCTTTTCTGTAAACTTTTCCTCTTTAGTTTCTGTTCCAATCATTTTGTTTACGCATTTATAAAATACTTAGTTATTTTTAAGTTGAGTTTATCGCGACAAAATTTTTAATTAATAATCCCAATAGTGATGCAAAGACTAGTTTTGGTTGTGCGATCGCAAATATAATACAGCCACAATTGAAGTCATAATTTTTACTTTGTTTTCATGGGAAATATCTTAGAGTCCAAGTCCTTGGCACTAGGTTGTGGATGCGCTAGGATGGAAAGTATGTAAACAAATGTTAAGAAATTGCCGTCAAAGCGTTTTGCTGTCTTGACAAAGGCGGCAACAATCGATAAGTTAAGATACATACCCGGGTAAGACCGTTAAAGAGTAATATGCAAGCTAAGCAAAAGGTAACTTTGTACTTGTCGCCAGAGCTGCATCGGAAATTAAAAATCCGTTCGGCAGTCGAATCAGAACCGATGTCCGAACTAGCCGAGCGAGCGCTGGTTTTCTACCTAACAAATTCTGAGCTAGTTGACGAGATTGAATCAAACTATGGCAAAACCCATAGAGTCTATTCCTGTCCAGATTGTGAAAGCCCGTTAGTTTTACGAGATGGTGAATTGGCGACTTTGGGGAAACAACCAGGAGTCATTAACCAAGAATCTATCTCTATAGGTGAAATGGATGAGGACGAAGCCAATCCCAAGGGAGAGGAAGAATTAGTTCCTTGCTAGGAATATAGAGAACTGAATAATTCCGTTGCTTTAATTTAAGTTTTTTTTAATTTAAGCTTAATTTGTAATCGGTATCTGTAAGGTCTCAATCAAGGTAGGTCCCAAGAAGGTCGAAGTATGAAAGAAGAGCTCAACATTCTCATTCAGGCTCAATACCCCCTAATCTATCTTGTGACCTCAGAGGAAGAGCGGGCAGAGCAAGCTATTTTTACGATCGCTCAATCCTCGAAGCCGCAACGTCGGGTGTATGTTTGGACAGTGACTCACGGTATCGTTGAGTATGGTCAACCCAGAAATGTCACCCAGCACAATACAGTTTCTCCAGAAGCTGCTATTGAGTGGATAATTAGGCAGAAAGAACCCGGTCTATTTATACTTAAAGATTTACATCCATTTATAGATGCCCCTGCGACAACAAGGTCTTTGCGTGATGCGATCGCATCTTTCAAAGGTACAAATAAAAATATTATTTTAATGTCGCCGATGCAGCAGGTGCCCATAGAATTGGAAAAAGAGGTGGTTGTATTAGACTTCCAACTTCCAGACATGGGGGAATTGAATAAAGTTTTAACATTCCATATTGACCAAAATCGTGGTCGTAGATTAACACCAGAAGCAAGAGAAAAGCTTTTAAGAGCTGCTTTAGGTCTAACCAAAGATGAAGCAGAAAAAGTCTACCGAAAGGCACAGGTAACAACGGGGCGTTTGACGGAAGATGAAGTTAATATAGTTTTATCTGAGAAGAAGCAGTTAATTCGCCGCAATGGGATTCTAGAATATATAGAAGAGGATGAAACCATTGAAGCGGTGGGTGGACTGGAAGAACTCAAAAAGTGGTTAACACAACGTTCTAATGCTTTTTCAGAAAGAGCAAGGGAATATGGGTTGCCCCAGCCAAAAGGAATGCTAATTTTAGGTGTTCCTGGTTGTGGTAAGTCATTAATAGCCAAAACCACTTCCCGTCTGTGGGGTCTGCCCCTGCTACGCTTGGATATGGGACGGGTTTATGATGGTTCGATGGTCGGGCGATCCGAAGCTAATTTGCGGAATGCCTTAAAAACTGCCGAATCGATTTCCCCAGCAATTCTCTTTATTGACGAGTTGGATAAATCTTTTGCAGGAAGTGGGGGTTCCGGTGACTCCGACGGCGGTACATCAAGTCGCATTTTTGGTTCCTTCCTCACCTGGATGCAAGAGAAAAAGTCTCCTGTATTTGTCATGGCAACGGCAAATCGTGTGGAAAGGTTGCCAGGAGAGTTTTTGCGGAAAGGTCGATTTGACGAGATATTTTTTGTGGACTTACCCACACCAGAAGAACGCGAAGACATATATAGAATCCACTTAACGAAACGCCGAGAAGAGATTTCCCGCTTCGATTTGCAACAATTATCGAAGATGTCTGACGGTTTTTCTGGAGCAGAAATTGAACAAGCGCTTGTTGCGGCAATGTACGAAGCATTCGCCCAAGACCGTGAGTTCACACAACTAGATATTATTGCTGCACTCAAAGCCACGCTACCACTGTCTCGAACGATGCAAGAGCAGGTGACAGCCCTGCGAGACTGGGCAAGACAGCGTGCGAGACCAGCCGCAGCCTCCGTTGCTGAATATCAGCGAATGGAGTTTTAAAAGCTTTCCTCTGCTACCACAGGGGGAAAGGCTAGCTTTACTGCTAGCGCAATACAAGAAGCCATAACCTTTAATGGATATGGCTAGGATTGAAACAAACAACAACGGATTTAAACTATCTTCTCTTTTGGAGGAAACCCAAATGTCTCATTTTAGCACACTCCGTACCAAAATCACTGACGCTGAAATCCTCAAGTCCTCGTTGCGCGACCTCGGTATCTCCGTTAAAACCGAAGCAGATGTTCGTGGTTACAACGGTCAGCGCCTTCGTGCTGATATCGTTGCTGTTCTTGAAGGCGAATATGACCTTGGTTGGTCTCGCAATACCGATGGTTCTTTTGACTTGATTGCAGACCTTTGGGGCGTTGCTAAGAAGCACAACCAAACTGAGTTAATCAACTCAATTAACCAAAAGTATGCTGTTAACAAGACCTTGACAGAAGTAAAACAGCGCGGTTTACAAAATGCCAATGTTAAATTGGTATTGCAATAATCAATTTTCCGCGCGTTCCCAAAACTAAACGGGTTAATTGGTTTGAGAGCTATTAACCCGATTTTTTGAAGGACTGAGATTTATTCTCAGTCCATATTTTTTTGTTAATTCGTATTTGGTCGCTATTGGTTAGTAATTATCTTCTGAATTTAAACTTAGCATTTCTTAATAGCAATTTTCGGTTGTCTGTGATTCAGTTGGAAAAAATAAAGTAAGTTTGTAGTAAGCATTTATCTAAAAGAACATATTAGAAAAAATGAGACTTTTATTTGTGGAGGATGAACCCGACTTAGGAAAAGCAGTTCATTCAACTCTAGTTCGTTGTGATTATGTGGTTGACTGGGTAAGGGATGGGGAGACGGCTTGGGATTATTTGCTGGCAATGCCAAATTGTTATACGATCGCAATTTTTGATTGGATGTTACCAGAGCTATCGGGGTTGGAATTGTGCAAGCGGTTGCGATCGCAAAAAATTATTTGCCTGTGATGATATTGACAGCGCGTTCGGGAATGGTCGATAAAGTGGTCGGTTTAGATGCAGGAGCGGATGATTATTTAGTCAAACCCTTTGGGATGGAGGAACTTTTAGCAAGGGTTAGAGCTTTGCAAAGGCGATCGCCAAATTTTCAACCACCTCAGTTACAAGTTGGTTGTTTGGAACTCAATTATGGGAGTTTTAATGTTAGAAATATTGAGTCAGGACAGACTTTAATTTTGACGGCAAAAGAATTCCAATTGCTGGAGTATTTGATGCAGCACCCAAATCAAATTTTGACCCACGACCAAATTCGTACTCGACTGTGGGATTTTGCGGATGATGCTGTTAGCAATGTCGTGGCAGCACAAGTACGTTTATTGCGTCGCAAGTTGGCAGATTGTGGATGTGGGGATGCCATTGCCACAATACGGGGTTTTGGTTATCGGTTTAGTTTGAGTAGTAATGCGTCATAATCCATTATTCCATCGTCTGCGATCGCAATTGGCGGTTGTTTATGCAGGTGTGATGGGAGTAATTTTATTGTTGTGTGGCTATACAGCGCATGTCGTGATGGAAAGGGCATTTAGTCGCACTGTGGATCGGGAAATTGAAGTTTTGGCTGCTGCTGTTGATGATAAGTTAAAAATAGCACTACAAGAACCAGGGAAACTATCCAAAGACGCTGAGAAGATTTTGCCGGGAATTTGTTTTGTGAGTCGTCCTTGTTTGCCGATGTCAGCGAATACGGGTTTGTTGAAACTATCAAATCAGGGTTATCATTTACGTCTTTTGGATAGATCGGGAAATGCGATCGCGCAGCTTACCGGAGGTATCGCGTCTATTGGTGATACAGCACTTCCGGCTATTATGAGGTACAGTAGCAGCAACTAGCAAACCAGTTTCTTAAATGTTGAGGATTTATTAAGTCGAGTGCAACTGAGATTAGTTTTATCAACCATTTCTGTTGTAGTTGGAGTAAAACTACGTAAGA
>JAAUPE010000127.1 GCA_012034595.1 Calothrix sp. CSU_2_0
ATCCCCCGGTTGTACCAAGCTGCGTCGTAATCAGGTTTAAATTTGAGTGCTTCATCGTAGGATGCGATCGCTTCTTCATATCGTCCCAAATTATCCAGCGCAATCCCCCGGTTGTTCCAAGCTAAATGGTCATCCGGTTTAATTAAAAAGACTTTATCGTAGTAATTAATAGCTTGCTTATAAAGCCCTGATAATTGTAGTCTATTCCCAAAGTTAGATAAAGAAACTCCCATTTTTGCGAATTCTGTATTTCCTAGTTTCAATAGCAATACAGTAAATTCTCCAATATATTTACCAGCTTCAACCTCATTACCCTTCACTTCAATTTGTCCGTCGCGAGGTTCTAAAATACCTTCCGATGCAATCAAAAACTTCATTGCTTGCTGAATTTGCCAACGATTTCGCAACTGCTGCCAAAGATTTCCCCCTGCTAACATCCTTGCCGTAGCTAAAATCGTAAAATCATACAAAGTAATATCAAACTGCCGTAATAAATTCACTGCATTATAAACATACTTTGCGTGGGGATATCTTTTTATCGCCTTTTCATAATTCCTTTTCCACGTATCTCGCAACGTATCTCGATAATTATTAGTAGTCAAAGGTAAATTATCAGCTTTCAACCGTCGCAAATTTTCAACTGCATTCCGAAAAGTTGAGTCATTGCGACTAGCTATTTCTGAATAATTACTCGAAACAGCAGAAATTCCCGCTTCTTGAACCTTTTCCATCAATACCCCAATTACAGCATTATTGCTGGGTTGTGGTAATTCACAAACCTGAAATTTCCCCCATAATTTCGGGTATTTATCCCATCGCAACTGTTCCCAAGGACTAATTTCACCCAAAAAATCCGCTTCTCTCTCATTTCTCGCAGTCGCAATTACCCGAACTTCTACCTTCCCGCAAAATTCCTCATACCGAATCAGCGCATCCAATAACCGTTCCTGCAACGGAACAGTAAATTTTTCAACGGGACTTTTTTCCGCTTCCGGGGATATCTCCACTCGACTGCGGTGCATTTTCCGATTCAAATCATCAATAACAAACAGTAATTTTCTGTCTGTACCAACTTCTGCGGGCATTTTCGCGGGAATATCCAACCATTCATTAGGTTTTAAAAATAAAACTGTCCAACCTTGCTGGTTATAATATTCCGCAACTTCCAACGCTTCCCTGGTTTTCCCGATTCCCGTCTTCCCCAAAATCAACAACCAACGGTTTGCTTCCAGTTGTTCCCGTAATTCTCTCTGGATATTCCTACCTTCTACCCGTTGTTGATAGCGAATATTTCTATCTGCGAAAGGATCGTTATCTTTTCCACCAAGTATTTGCCGCTTCAAATCCTCACTTTGCGGTGGAATCACCTGAAACGCAAATAAATTTGGGGGAATTTTACGCTGACGATTTCGCCATTTCAACCACCACAGGAAAGCAATGCCAGAAATTACCACTGTGGGCAAACCACCAGAAAGTAGGTTATCAATAAACTCTTTTTGGTCGGAATAGAATTTGGTAACTCCAGAAAGTAGGTTATCAATAAACTCTTTTTGGTCGGAATAGAATTTGGTAACTGGTTGTAAAAAATTCGACACTGGCTACTGGGGAAAATAACGCTATTTTCATGTCATTGTAGCGAAAACAACCAGAAGAAATAACTTGTTGTGATTATAGGGGCAGAGAGAGCGTTAGCGAAGCTTAACGAAGTTATCGCATTTTTCTACCCCCATAACTGGCATCAAAATTTACCCTTGATAACTTTCAGAAAATTCCCTCAACGCATCAAAACCAATGCGATCGCAGAAATTCCCAAAGCTTTCTTCTTTTTTGCGCTGCTGCTTGTACAACACAAAGATTGGTTCGAGGAAAGTCTCTAAATCATCTGCGTGCATTTTTTCGGTGTAAGGACGTGCTAACCGGGTTTGGTTGGGACATCCACCTAACCATACCTGATAGGATTCTGGGGCACTACCCACAAGTCCTAATTCTGCCATATAGGGACGGGCACAGCCATTGGGACATCCTGTCATCCTGGTGACAAAACTTGTTTTTGGTAATCCAACTTTTTTGAGTAGGGCACGAATACGCTGCAAAAATGAGGGTATAATCCGTTCTGACTCCGTAATTGCTAATCCGCAAGTAGGTAGGGCTGGACAAGCCATTGACAACCTTTCTAGGGTGTCTATTTTGCTTGGATCGCTAACTATGCCGCAACGTTTCAAAATTGCGATAATCTCTTCTTTATTTCCTGGTAAAATCTCACAAAGAAGGACATTTTGATGGGGAGTCACGCGCATTGGTAAGTTGAATTTTTCCACTATTTCCCGCAATGCTGTTTTTAGCTGGAAGTCACCTTCGTCTTTGACACGACCGTTATCAATCGAAAGACCCAAAAATAACTTACCATCTCCCTGTTCGTTCCAACCCAGAAAGTCTTGATATTTAAATTTTTTCGCTAGATATTTAGAAGGTTCGAGGGATTTACCAAAATATTCTTCTACCTTGGTGCGAAATTTGTCAACACCCCAGTCGTTAATTAGATATTTTAACCGAGCATGGCGACGGTCAGTCCTATCTCCATAATCTCTCTGCGTCGCCACGATCGCTTTCACCAATTCGTAAACATCTGCTTTGTCTACGTAACAAATTGGATCGGCTGCCCGTGCGAAGGTTTCTTCTTTGCCGTGGGTTCGTCCTAAACCACCACCTGCAAATACGTTAAACCCTTTTAGTTCTCCCTTTAGATTGGTCATCACAACCAAAGTCAAATCCTGGGTATACAAATCAATGGAATTATCACCCGGTACAGTCACGCTAATTTTAAATTTGCGCGGCATGTAGTGGGTTCCATAAATCGGTTCTGGGGAATCTGTAAAAGTAGTCCCATTACTGTTTTTTGTCGTGCTGCTTTGACTTCAGGACTTTCTTCAGCACTAATAGCTTTTTCTCCATCCAGCCAGATTTCGTAATATGCACCAGCTTGTGGTGTCAGCAAATCAGCAATATTATTTGCATATTCCCAGGCATACTGATATTCGGGTTTATTGACAAATGGCGCAGGTGGTGCCATGACATTGCGGTTTAAGTCCCCACAAGCACCCAAAGTCGAACCCATATTTTCGACGATTGCGGCAATGGTCGATTTGAGATTTTTCTTTAAAATTCCGTGCAGTTGAAAACCTTGGCGGGTGGTCGCACGTAATGTATGATTACCGTATTCGTCCGCCAATTTATCGAGAGTCAAATACAACTGTGATGGAATTAGACCACCAGGGCTGCGGGTTCGCAGCATCATTTGATAGTCTTTTTCTTGTCCCTTAGCGCGGTTGTCTCGATTATCTTGCTGATATGAACCGTGGAACTTGAGAATTTGTACCGCATCTTCGGTAAAGTGAGTTGTATCTTGAAGTAACTCTGTTGCTACTGGTTCGCGTAAAAAGTTGCTTTGTTCTTTGAGACCTTCGACTTTGGAGGGTTTGCGAGTTGCGGTTGTGGGAGGAGTGGCAGATTTAACCATTGCAGTTTAATTAGTGTTCTTAAAATAAAGCGATAAGCGGAGTTTAATGCGGTCGCCATATCGCGACAAGCCGAACCAGGTAAATAGAAGCACCCATTCGACAATTTATTCCCGGTAATCCGGTCGGGATTTCGTTGAATTTAATTTGATTCTATCACGCAAAAATGCCGAGTATGTCAGCAATACAAGATTCGACAAACCCAGCAATAATACTTATTAGATTTTTGTAAAGACGGCAGAATTCAGAATTTAGAAGTCAGAAGTAAAAAAGCTTGATATATAACTTTTGGACTGGCTGACTGTATCTCATCTAATTACAATCTGCTGTAATTATTGGTTATTGGGTAATAACAAATTACTTAGCTTGTTGCTCCCTGACAGCGAGTATACCCATTAACTATTAACTACGAAGTTAATCTTTATCTATTTAAAGCGATAACCAATACCTGAGTTAATACTGACAGCAGATGCGGGGCTATTTTTGTAAGCTCTAACTCCAACGGTTGCGTTACTATAAACTAGGAAATTCTTTGCAACTTCTGATTCCACTCCAGCTACAACTGCAACACCATCTTTATTACCAGATGGGGTTGGTTTACCGTCTTTTTCCACAAATTGATAACCACCACCAACGTAAACGTTAGTAGTATTTCCAACGGGTATGTCTACAGTTGCATGGGGAATGATTGCGCTGGTTTGGTCGCTAAAGTTAATTTGACCACGTAGCGAAAAAGGAGTTCTTCCCAGTTTGGCACGACCAACAAGATTACCACCAAGGTTTGCAGCGTCACCAGTTTGACCACCATTGGTCACACCAGCCGAAATACCTACACCAACATAGCTTGCGTCGGTACCTTTAGGCGCGGCAGATGCTTGACCAGCAGACATAAAAATGGGAGCAATAGTTAATGCTGACAATGCAGAAATTGTCACGAAAGACTTCATCACACCTTTCATAATCTTAGACCTAATTTGTAAGTATTGCTTTTAATATCAAGGTCGAAAAAAATACTAAAAGGTTCCAGTTATTTTTTCGGTTGCTCTCAAAATGCTATTGTTCTTGATGCACTATTCTTATTGTTTACAAGCGTTATTCGTTGATATTTTGAAGACTTAATATTTACTGAAAAGTTTCAGCAATTCATGATAATTATTGTCGCAATGGACACTTTCTAATCTGTCACAGTTTGTTCACTGAGTGACAAAAGTAACAAACATTATCGGAATCTTAATGATGCGTGAAAATATACAGTAGATTTCAGGTGACGTGAGATGCATAAATAAAACCTGACACTGAGAGGCAATATTAAGAAGATTTGACTTAATTCCATACCTAAATTCATGCATCAATTATGTCTTCTAAATTAGAAGCTTTGAGCAATCTGGAAGCGTGAAATACAGTTAAAATGTCCGCATTCTCAGCATTCAAAAAATAAACAATTCGATAACTACCTAAGGGACTTCCAAAAAATAAAATACCCCAATTATAAACAGACTCGATCATATCATCCCGTAAGGGCGGGGTAATCCCGCCCCTACAATACTTATGATTGGATAATTTATTTCTTGGTGTTCCCTAAAACGATTTCTCTAAATACTATCTTGGTTAATTTCTGGTACTATTCTTCCCGATCGCGGAAATTTTTCTAAACGCTTTCAAATTCAATCGATTTATTCTACTTCTGAATATTTGCCGGAAATACCCCATTTTGCCAGGGTTTTTAGTGGTGCGATCAATAAATTACCCGTGGAGGAAATTCGTTCGAGGGGTTATGTAATCGATACTTTGGAAGCTAGTTTATGGTGCTTGTTAAATAGTACGCTGAAGCTGTCCTCAAAGCTGTAAATTTAGGCGGTGATACAGACACCACAGCAGCAGTGACAGCAGGTTTAGCGGGGATTTATTACGGAGTGGAAAATATTCCCAGTGAATGGATAATTGAAATTGCTCGTAAGGATGACATTATCGACTTGGCTGAGAGATTAACTTTGAAAATTAATAGTGGTTCTTGAAGTATCTTTAAATAATTAGCAAATATCTATTTTTGTATAATTGTCAACCGTAGTTAAATCTGGGATAGATGTTACTGTTACAAAGCTGGATTTCGGCGATTATTTTCTACTTGACTAGAACGCATTCACAAGGGTTTCAAGAGGGTGAATATTTTTGAACATAAGCACCCGACTCTTAGAATACACCAGACTGAAACTCCCGTCAATTGGTAGGTCAAAATTAGATTATGATGATTCCCTAACAAAGTAAAGAATACAAATAGATGATTTTTACCTATTGAAAACTTGATTAATATAGCTTTTATTTATAATTTTCCGGCTCAGGTAAAATCTATCTCAAAAAATATAAAGTAATTTGACTATAAAGCGGAATCAAAAATTTGCTGTGCTGTTAGGTTTAACTCTGGAAAAGCGGAAGAGATAATTCGGTCATTGCCTCTAAATAGGGTTTTGGCATATTCCCCATCAACAAGCACGCAAACAAAAATAGAGGGTTGTTTGGGATTTCCAATCAAATCTCGCCCCCCTAATCCGGCATAATCAATTATCCAATATTCGGGAATACCCATTTTCTCGTAGTCGGCGAACTTCTTATAGTAATCATCTCGCCAATTGGTCGATACAACCTCAATCACTAAGGGAATTGATTCCGGCTGTTGTACAGTTGAATATTTTTCCCACAACTCCTCATTTTTTAAATTTGTACGGTTGAGAATCAATACATCAGGGCAATAGGTGAAGCTGGATTCTTCATCTGAAAACGCGACTAATGCGGTTTTAGGAATGTTGTATGCAAGATTCAATCGAGTAAACTCAATCCCAATTTGAACACCCAAGAATCCCGTTGTATTTTCATGTTTTCCTGAAGGTTGAGCCATTTTGATGATTACCCCATTATGCAACTCATAACGACTTCCCTCTGGCTTTTGCTCCAGAAATTCTTGAATAGTTAGTAATTTTTGTTTTGGTAAGGCTTGGGTCATTGTCAGAGAACCTGTTTTTACAAGGTTAAGTCGGTGAGAAAATTCGACAATTTGGGGGGTATTTCGTATTTCAATTCAACAATATCTGAGATTTTCGGTTCGGATTTTGGATTAGAAGATTTGAGCAGCCAGTAATACAATATAAGGGCACAGCGTTTGCTATGCCCCGATGGTAGCCTGGTTGAGTTGTGGTGTAGTGAGAAAGTTCATAGTCCATATAATTGATGACTAATGACTAATAACCTCAGCTACACATTCGAGAGAGAATAAACCTGACCATCGATCAATAAGCGGGTTATACCCTTAGCTTGGAGATGATAACGGGCTTTGTGCAACATGCGGCTGTCGGGAACCTTAATCACGCGATCGCGCTTTGTCGAAAAGCGCTTGGCAACCCGATGGTTATCAAATACAGGTAAGGTGCGTTGTTGGGTTTCAGGGTTGGGGATTTGCCCCAAGTCACCAAAATCCCGTAACGGACGGGTAATAAGTTCAGCCGAACGGTCGATGACAAGGTAACAAGTTCTAGGCAAACTTGCAGATGATAAAGGTAAAACCCGAACTAAACTGTCACCACTACGGGAACGGTTAACTAAAGGACGAGGTGCTTCCCAATCATCATCTTCGTCGTCATCATCTTCGTCGTCAAAGTCATCCAAATCGTCCAAATCGTCCAAATCATCATCAGCATCATCACCCAGCATATCCTCACCAAACATGGATGCGATCGCAGTTGTTTGGGGATTTATATCTTCCAATAATGGGCTGGGAATGCTAGCGATTTCGGGAACTTGTTCGAGTAAGTCCAACTGCCTAGCAACAGGTACGGGGGTTTGTAGTTCTCCGTCTGCATTCAACGAACGCTTCCGCACTCGCCGAACTCCACCTTGCGATTCGGCTGCTACCTCGGTTGGGGATGGTAATTTTACCACCACAGGTTCTTTGGTAGTCGATTTAACTTTGCGAGGTGTTGGCTTTGGCTTCGATTCTGGTTCCGGGGTTGGTTCCAAAATTGGTGTCGGTGCTTCCTCAACCTCCTCCCGAACAAATGCCGTTGGCAGGTTATCGTAACTTACTTGCGCTCTCCCTTCGGGAGTTCGTGCCGCTCGTTTGAGCGAAACGAGAAATTCGTACTCATCCTCCTGTAAGGTACTTTTGAGTAAACGGCTAATCGTCGAGTTGCTGACTTCATACTTTTCCGCCAAAGTAGAAGTTGTTTCAGCGCTTTCGCGGTACAACTTGAGTATCTCTTGTTTATCAGATTCGGTTAGTTTTCTCACGGTAGACCCACATTTGCTAGTTTCGTTTTCGTCCCCGATCGCGCCGCGAACGTGATAGCGATGCGTCGTATTCTAAGACAGCACCCATACCAAACAACACTCCACTCCACACATAGAATACTTCTAGTATCCCTCCACTTTGGTATTCTATAATCGATGTTGTGGCAAATTTTTGCCACATATCTGCAATGTAGAGCGAAAATGCTGCGGCTGCAATCATTCGCCAAGACAAAGAAACACGTCCACCCCAAAATGCTAGCAGTAAAGCTGTCGCAATGATTAATAGCAGTACGTCGCAAACGACATAAAACCAGTTTAATATTGGAGCGATTTGAGTTGCCCAAGGAGCAACTTGGCTTTCTGCACCCGAAGTTTGGCTGGAGACTAACCATGCTAGCGCACTTCCTGACACTGCGATCGCAATAATCATCAACCATTGCCAGGGTTCGAGATTAATTCGTTTGGAAAGCACTGCCGAAATCATGGCGAAGCCTACGAACAAATAGGTAATTACAAAGAATATATCGCCAATTGAAGGGAAAGGTTCTTCCTTGAGAACAATTTCGGTGTATCCGAAGAATATTCCTCCTAAGAAAAACGAAAGCATTCCAATGCCAATGGCAAACCAGACGTTTCTACCAGTGACGATGTGCTGGCTTCGCCAATTCCTCAAGCATAGAATACCTGAACCGAGATAAGCGATCGCTTCAAAAATATTTGTACCAACTATGTACCATTCGGCTCGCAGTGGTTTGATTCCTTCTGCTGTTTGTGTGGGGACTTGAGCGCTAAATAGCAAGAAGTATAGTAATGCTAGTATTGCCCAACCCATACAAGCTAATACTATATTTTGGGTTGATAGGAGGGATTTGGACCGATAAGAATTGTTGTAAATACTACTCATATTAATCTAAACTATGCAGATGCACTTTGTAGTTTTTTGGCTATTAATTTGCTTTTTAAGTAAGTAATTCAATAGCTTTAGCCATCAATATACTCGCAACAGCCCAAAAATAGCCTAAGTAAAACTACCAAAAGCTAGTGCCACAGTTTACTTATCGATGATTGACCTAGCCAAGTGACAAAAAATGCGCGATCGCCTTCGGACATTTCCTGCAAGCGATCGACTACAGGGTTAGCAAAGTTAGTATTACCAAAATAGGCTTTACCAAGACGATGCAGTTCTTGCAAAAAAGTGATTACGTGCAACTCTTGCCAGACAGGTAATTGGAGAGCCTGTAAAGGGTTGATACGAAGTATGTGTTTCACAGCATCGGTTGAAGAAAGCTGCGGAAATTGCTTTTGTCTACAAACCTCAGACATATCTTTTTCAAATAGATTAGCCTGCCGACTGCCAAGAAGTTCCTCAATATCGATTTGTACCGACTGCAACAGTAAAATACAGGCTTGGAGCAAAATCTTGATTCTGCTATAGTCGCTAGTATCGCTAGTCACATGTTCGGCACGCACTTTACCCCAAACGCTATAGCGATCGGGTTCCTCTAATAAAACGCAGGCTTTTCCGTGATTGTCAGTCAGTTCCCGCCACAAAGTTTTAGCTTCTTCTTCTTGGCTAGCTTTGAAGACGCTAATCAACCGAAAAGTCTGCCCCTGATAATCAAGTATGGGTACCTGCTGGTCCCGCTTCGGGTGCTGAATGCTTGATATTTCAACATCCTGACGCTTAAGAATGAACATGACAAACGCAAATAACTCCTAACAGGGGCACAGAGAACGATAAGTATAGAAAAGACAAATCTGACAATGGTTGTATCGCCAAATATATTGACTTTACACTGACACTATGCAGATAAGTCGCATTCCGTACAAGTTAACACAATTTATAAAAGTAAACTGAAAAGTAAACTTGACTACACAATATACTCAATTACAGTTCTATTTGGGGGCTTTTTAATGTAAATTGATACAGTGGCAGCCTAAATTTAGGCTTTCCATAATAAAAATTTGAGATTTTGATTGCAATATTGAGATGACATAGATAAGATATCTAGAGTGGATTTATATAATCAAAATTTGAGTGGGCGCGTAGCTCAGTGGATAGAGCAATTGCCTTCTAAGCAATCGGTCGCAGGTTCGAGCCCTGCCGCGCTCATTTTAACTAAATACGAACCTTTGAGCATGGAATAGTGATATATTTTAATATCTACGAAGGTTCAATTATGTTGCATCATACCAA
This sequence comes from Calothrix sp. CSU_2_0, assembly GCA_012034595.1. Lineage (GTDB taxonomy): Bacteria > Cyanobacteriota > Cyanobacteriia > Cyanobacteriales > Nostocaceae > Brunnivagina. Next base: position 9,991 of record JAAUPE010000127.1, read on the forward strand.
AAATAAAGGCGATATCGCGACAACAAAAGCGATCGCTGACTTAACTCAAAAAGGTTACTTGGTTCTTACTCCACTGGTTTGCGAACATTCCCCTTTTGATTTTGTTGCATACAAAGATGGCAAATTTTACAAAATCCAAGCAAAATACTCAAGTGATAACCGAATTGTGAACCGGACAATATGGGTAGATAAAAAAGGTATCCATAAAAAATATTATAAAAAAGAAGATTTTGACTTCTACGCTGTTTATTTACCTGATATCGATAAAGTTGTATATCCATCAGTAAATTTTACGGGTTACTCCATAGCAACAAAATTACCAAACTCTCCAACACCATTTTACTGGTGGGAGGACTTTACAGATTTCACAGACAATGCACCCAAGCGAAGCTACAAAGAGTTTGGTGTGGATTTAACTACCAGGAAGGTAAATTCAGAAGCGAGAATTAAGACACGCAAAGTTGAAAGACCATTGAAGGAAGAACTAGAAAAGATGGTTTGGGAAAAGCCAACATTGCAAATTGGTAAGGATTTTGGAGTATCCGATAAAGCGGTTGAGAAATGGTGTAAAGCCTACGGGATTGAAAAACCACCTAGAGGATATTGGATGAAGAAGGGAGTAGGGAAAGAATCCAAAATCTAAAATCCAAAATATCTTGTACGATCGCAGTTGGAATCGTTATGGAGGAGGAACTGGGATGGTGCGGTTGATTATGATTTGTTTATTGATGGTATTTCTCAGTGGTTGTAATAATAATCCACTCACACCGACTAATAGTTTGGTGAAAAAAGCTGTAGCTCTACAAGTGGAACGAACTCAGCAGCAACTTAGCAAGCAGTTAGATTTGAATGTCAAAGGTTTTGAAATTAAGCATCTTGCGATTAGTCAGCAAAAATACCAAATAATCCAGACTTTACCAGCATACCAAGTTCGGGGAACCTACGACCTGACTTTAAAGTTACCAAAACGCCAGTTGAATCAAGCAAAGAAGCCTTTTGAAGTTTATATGCAGCTACAAAAAGAAGGTAAAACTTGGCGACTTTTGCAATCTGAGAAGATTAGCGGTGACGTTGAAATTGTTTGGCGAAGTTATTTAATTGAGTGATGGGTTTTATTGCAGAATACAGAATACAGGAGTCAGAATACAGAATACAGAATACAGAATACAGGAGTCAGAAGTTAAAAGCTGGACTGAAAATTATTTTTGCTTTTGATCGGGAGACATGATGATTTGGGAATTATTAAGGATGGGAGATGAATCCAGGATTGATTTACTCTTTGAGAATATACCGATCGCAATACTCACCATTGAGTCGCGATCGCAATATTTGCAAATCCTTGATTAACAAGTTATTTTAACGATATTTAAAGAAATAATTGAATTTGGAGAATAGAAAATATGTATTTTAACTTTTTTGTCGGTTCCAGTCTAGGAATCGTCGCTTTAGTACTACTAATATTCAGCGTTTTGCAATGGTTTCATATTTCTGCTGGTAACTTTCTCGACTGGGTAATTGGTGGTGCAATTTTTTGGTGGTTATTAGTAATTGTCACAGTACCTTGGAATATTCATTTTCAGGCAAAGTCAGTTTTAGCTGAAGGAGAACAATCCCAAGAAAAGGTATTGCTGTTGATGAAAAACAGCAAAATTACGTCAAAATCCTGGCTAAACGCTCCTTAATTATTGCGATCGCACTACATTTAATCTCTACTATCGGTTTATATATATTAGCAGCGACAGGAATTAGTGCCGTCGGTTATATTTCCTCTGGTGCCGCTTTATTATTAACAGCTTTACGTCCAGCAATTAGTGCTTACGAATATTTGTACTCACGACTAACGATGATTCGTCACGATTGGAAATATCCCCGTGAAGATGTGATGGAATTACGTTATCGATTTGATACTTTAGAAGAAACAGTCAAACGTTTAGAAGAACAACTAAATCCCGAACAGCCTTATTCATTAGCCGCAAATCAGCAAAATTATATTGAAGAAACTCGTCGAGAATTAGCCAGAATCGTCGCAAATTTAGAAGAATTACGCGCAACAAATCAAACCGAACACGAACGTTTATCCAGAGAAGCTCGTCAAGCGATATGCCTCCGGCATTAAGCTCCGCTTATCGCACAACTTTCTACTGATGGACAATTCCTCGACCATGTGCGGGAAATTATTCGGTTTTTTAAAACAGCTTAGTAGAAGAATATGGAATTCAGGATACAGAATTCAGGAGTCAGAATAAATACAAATATAAACAAAAGTTCTTAATTCCCAATTCCCAATTCCCAATTCCCAATTCCTAATTCCTAACTCCTAACTCCTAATTTCCAACCCCTAATTCCCAACTCAAAACTCCTAACTACTGACCCCTGATTACTGAATGCTATATCAATATTGTTCCACAGGAGTTTGCTCTGCTTGATAATAATAGTAATGGTTGTTGATTAAGTCATTTTTAACACGGTTTGCGACCATCCCTAAGACAGGAATTTGCGACATTCTCAAACCATCAAGAGTTTGTTGGATTGTATCGCGCTCAGTTGAACCCATCCCGACAACAAGAACTAAACCATCAGTGTAAGATGCCAGCAAACTTGCATCAGCAAGTCCAGTTAGAGGTGGTGCATCATAAATCACCAAATCAAATTCTTCGTGCATCTCAACCATGAATTGTCTCATTTTTCGAGATGATAAAAGTTTAGTTGGATCGGGTGGTGTTGGTCCAGCAGTAATAATTGAAAAATCAGCCATTGAAGGGAGTTTTCCCATTGCTTGTTCTAGGGTTGCAGAACCAGAAATTAAACTGCTTAACCCTTGTTGGTTGTTTTGCGATGCCAGATTGTGAATATTCGGACGACGCATATTCGCATCAACTAGTAACACTTTTTGCCCCATTGCACATGCAGTTAATGCTAGATGAAAAGCTAAAGTCGATTTGCCATCACCAGGTAATGCCGAACTCACAACCAACGAACGAATTTGGCGATCGCAATTCAATAATTGGATATTGGTATGCATTACCCGTAATGCTTCTAAGAATTTGATGATTCATCTTGGTATAGAAAATCATAAGAAGCAGGTGGTAATTGCATCTGGTTTGTATTTCCAGCCAGTTTAAGATGGTTGGATGCTGCCAGACTTCGCGAATAGCTGTGTTTTTTTTGCAGTTTTCTTTGGTAGGGAATAGTTCCTAGTAATGGTAATCGCAGTTTTTCTTTGAGAGAATCAACCGAACGGAAGGTTGTATCCAATTTTTCTAGCACTAAAGCTGCACTGACTCCCAATAATGTACCTGCAACTAATCCCAAAATCCCATTCCTTGTCCGATTTGATGACATCGGTTTTTTTGGCTGAATTGGTGCTTGAATCAACTGCCAAGGTGTTTCCTTTTGTGCGACTTCAATTTGCAACGTTTCACGAGTCGTCAAAAATCTATTTAAGCTATCTGTTGCTACTTGAAGTTTGCGCTGGAGTTCGGTATATTGTCGTGCTATGACTGGTAATTCTTTGATTTGACGGTCTAATACAAGCTGATTTTCATTAATCTTCCGTGTCTGCTGCTCCAAACTTTGAATTTCGTTTGCAGCTTCCGAAACTCTAATAGTTAGAACTCGTCGTGCTTCTTCTTGGAGTAGAGGTAGCATATTTTCTCGTTTCTCCCGCAAGACTTCAATCATGTCGGTGTCATCTTTAAAACGAGTTCGCTCCTTTGCTATCTCCGCTTCAATTTTGCGAATTTCAGTTACTACCTGCTTATATACATCAGCATCTCGCAGTACAGCTTGCGCTCCTTCCGTTGTTTGTAACCTGCCATACTCCGAGCGAGCTTTTGCCAAACGTTGCTCAACAGCTATTTTCTGCTCCGACAAGATTTTAACTTGATTAGTAATTTGCTCTTGCTGAGTTTCCGGATCGATGAAATTATTTCTCTGACGGAAGAATTGCAATTGTTTTTGCAGACTATCTACTCGTGCTTGCATTCCCTGAAGTTCTTTTTTTACAAAATTCAAACCCTGACGCAAGCTTGTTTGTCTATCTTCACGACTATAGACCAAATAGGCACTTGAAAGTTTGTCGAGAACCTTCTTAACTTCCGTTGGATTGATGCTCTTATAGCTAACTTCAATAATTTTAGTGTCACCAACCTGATTAATGCTCAATTTCTCCAGCAGTGTATCCCGATCCATCTCTGGATAAGATACTTGCAGATGCTTGAGAACATTCTTCATAAATTCGGGACTCTTGAGTACCTGAATTTGCGTTTCATAGTCGAATTCAGTTTTTTGTCCATTTCCTTCTGTCGAGGATGTCACCTTGGGTAAATTGTTGTCATCTTTGACAGGTTGGACTAAAACCTGAAATTTGCCCTCATACTCAGGTTGTTGCTTTAATGTCAACCCCATCACACCACCGACAACCGTAGTACTTACCCCCAACACAACAAATGCCCGTCGTCGCATCACACCAAAAAAATCGCGCAAACCTTGCTCCTCTGGCACTTGAGTGATTGCAGAAGGTTGACTATGCAAAATTAGAGGTAACTGACCGTTTGCATTTTGCAAATACGGAACTGATGATGAATTATCGAGTGTACTCATATGTTTGGTCGCAACAAGGGTTTGGATAAAATTCTTTTTCAGTTGGAGGATTTAAGCCGATCGCGTCTGCTTAGGGTGGGACAATCAAAATTCGCAACCAGTTACAATTCGTAGGGTTTTGCTGCTTTTTGATGGAAGTATTATTTTTTTAGATTTACTTAAGGATAATTACATAATCTTTTCTCAGTATAAACTTACTTTCCGGATATTTTTACTGAATCTAGTTGCAAATACTTAGTTTTAGCAGTAGGATTACGGTTGTATTGAATATTACTTTTATCGAGACTAGGATGATGCTCCTTTGAAATTTTAGCCTGGCGCAGTTCTCTAAATATGAAGTTTAGGTTGAGTAGATGTCAAATATAATTTAAGTATTTTTCCCTGTAACTGTATAAATAACATAGTGTTTACCGTCAAGATTATTTTCAGCCAAGTTTATAGATAAATTACAGTTTCTAAATTATTTATAGCATTACAAGTTTTTTTCTGCTGATTTTAACCGAAGGAATACCGTGTATATAAGCACATATAAATATTATTTGGTTAGAATTTAAAATCTTTTTATAATTTACTAATAATCCATGAAGTTTAAGTGAATTATCTAAGTGTAGTTAATCGAACCTGGCTTGATGGTTTACATTTATATACGGAAGCAATTGTCATAATAATGCTTAAGTAAGTTTATCCTAATTTGGGAATAAAGCTTACTTTTATGTATAAAGTAGGTCTAATTTTCAGCAAGTAAATTAGCTATTAATTAGACTTGTAGAGCGTAGGGTGTTTTTGCCAAGTTAGAAAATTAACAAGTTAATATCCTTGTTACAGAGTAAAAAAGTACGCATTTTACCTAAGTGACTTTGCATATTTTTATGACCGTATACCGAAGTAATGCATAGTAAAGTCCTTAGCAGTTAAGTGTGAGTTTAATTTATACCAGATTGCATTGAGAAAGAGTAAGTATTATCAAATAAAAGTTTGAGTTTGCTTACTTAGTGTGGTTCCCAGACCAGAGACGTATCTACCACCCCACCAAGACTTGTTTGGCATTGTTGTAGTCAACCGAGAACCTTGTGTTGCGAATTAAGTGCATTTGAACTGCACGGTGACAGAAAAAATCTCAGGAGGATAAATAACTTGGCTTTAAGTGAAGAAGGTAGAAGGTTGCTGCAAAACGAATTTACTACGTTTGAGGCAAAACAAAATCAGAGAGTTGCAAAAGCAGAGCAGGCAATAAAATTGTCCGTAATCACTCAATACTTTCCCCCAGATTATGCTGCAACTGGGCAGTTAGTTGAGGAATTAGTTCGGGAGCTTGGAATTCTGGGAGTAGATATTGAGGTTTTTACAGGTCAACCGGGTTATGCCTTTGGGACTACAAATGCACCTGCGACAGAAAAGAATGGTCGGGTGAAGATTAAGCGATCGCGCACTAGTCAGATGTTCCCCGGCAGGATTCGTGGTAAAGCTTTGAATGGGGTAATGTTCTTTATCCGTTCCTTATCGCACTTAATTCGTCATGCTCGCAGTCACAATTTATTACTCGTGACAACTGCACCGCCTTTTTTACCGCTAATTGGTTATTTAGCACATCTGCTTTTAGGCATATCTTATGTATGCATCCTCTATGACTTGTATCCAGATATTGCCGTAGCGCTGAATGTGATTCCCAAACATCACTTTCTAACTCGCTTCTGGATGAATATCAATCGTCGGGTTTGGAGAAATGCTTCATGTTTGATTGTATTAAGTCCGGATATGAAGCAGCGTGTTGTGAACAACTGTCCAGAAGTAGCAGATAAGGTGACAGTCATTCATAGTTGGGCTGACTCTGATTTGATTGTGCCAATGCCCAAAAAATATAACTGGTTTGCTTGGAAGCACAACTTAGTCGATAAGTTCACTGTTCTATATTCCGGAAATATGGGTCGTTGTCACGACATGGACACAATTCTAGAAGCAGCGAAAGAACTCCAAGATGAACCAATTCACTTTCTTTTTGTTGGGAGTGGTGCTAAAGGCAAAATACTCAAAGAAGATGTGAAGCGGTTAGGATTGCATAACATCCAATTCTTGCCGTACCAAGACAAAGAAGATTTGCCTTACTCCCTCACAGCTTGCGACGTATCGCTTGTCAGTGTAGACCAAGGAATGGAAAGCTTAGTTGCACCAAGTAAAGTATACGGAGCATTAGCTGCTGGAAGACCAATGGCAATAATTTGCCCTCAGCACTCATATTTGCAGGACATGATGGCAGAGATTAACTGCGGTGGTGCCTTCAATAATGGGGACAGTTCTGGACTTGCTGACTTTCTGCGTCACTTGAATCGCGACAAACAGCTTGCCGAGAAAATGGGTAAATCAGCCAGGGAATATATGCGATCGCACTTTACATCGAAGGAGATAGCGAAACAGTATTTAAAAGCATTACAAAAGGCAATGGTATCTAAGTAAGTAGATATGTGAAGGAAATGTGCATAATTTCATTAATTATTAGCTAATCGCCATCATTACAGGTTTTCAATGCTCAAGAACGGTTTATATAACATTATTGGTGCTGTTATCCGTGTTGGAATCACATTCCTCACGATTCCTGTAATTATCCGGTTAATGGGAATTGAAGAATATGGACTTTGGACGCTGGTTTCAACAGTAATCGGAATTGTTGGTTTAGCTGAAGGAGGACTTTCAATTTCCACAACCGTATTTTTATCCCGCGATTTAGCGAATGAGGATGTAAAAGCTATCTCGCAGACCCTAACTGTATCATTGATTGGGATGTTGGTGTTAGCAGATGTGGCAGCACTGATTTTATGGGTGGGGGCACCAGAAATTACCAAGTTATTTACTCAACTCAAACCATCACAACTTGCGATCGCATTACCTGCACTTCGATATGGTGGATTTATTATTTGGGCAAGATTGCTGCAACAAATTTTTGTCGCCATCGAACAAGCTTATCAGCAGTATGGATTGATGAATTTTCTGAATACAGTGCAAGCAGGTTTGACCAATATTGGTATGATTGCTGTCGCTTGGTCTGGTGGACGAACATTGGAGTTGATGCAATGGCATCTGGTTGTCGCTTTTGGAATGCTGGTTGCTCATACTTTGGCAGCTTGGCAATCGCTGGGGAAAATTAAACCCTCTTTGGTATGGAGTAGTAACAAAGGTAGGGAATTAATTGAATACAGTTTTATGACTTGGTTAACCTCATTAGGGAGTGCATTATTTGGTCAATGCGATCGCTTAATTGTGGGGGGGATACTGGGAACTAAATTGTTAGGAATATACGCAGGTATTACCAGCATTACAACCCAAATTAATACATTATCTGCACTCGCAGTTCAGCCATTACTGCCGAAATTGGCTAGTTTGTTGCAAAATAAAACAACTAATCAATTAATTTTGTATAAGCAAATCAAGCAAGTCCAACAAATGAATATTTTGATTGCCATTGGACTTGGTACTGGGTTATTAATCTTTACTCCAATGGTTTTCAATTTCATTTTTCCTGGTATATCTAATCAAGAATATACCCTTGCATTTCGGATTGCGATCGTGATTTATTCGCTTTATTCGTTAAATGCGGTCGGTTACTATTCGTTGTTAAGTTTAGGAGCAGTTAAAACTTCTACAGTAATTTTGATTAGTAGTAGTTTGATTAGTCTTTTAATGATTTATTTTGGTGCTACATATTGGGGTTTATTAGGAGCAAGTATTGGGAATGCGGGATATATCTGTACGTTGATGTGTACTGTGCTTGCACTCAAGTATTTAAATATTCCTACTCAACAATGGATTTGTTGGATTCAACCACTTGAACTTTTACTTTTACCGATGACTATTTTTCGTCAAAAAAATAGTAAGTAGTACATTAATGAGACGAAAAATATTCTTGTAAAGCTGTAATTGTGGTTTTTTTAATAGTTAGGTAATAAAGTTAGCGAGAGATTTTTTAATAGTTGTGCAGGAGTTTTTTTTTAACTGACATGCATGTTATGTTTCTCTCTAGTCATTTTATTTAATGTACTTTATATTTTTTGTCAATAAAGAAAATCTATATGCATAATACTCAACAGTTAACTAATATAATTGCCGCAAATGAGCAATCAAAGAAAGTCAAAAAAATAATGCTATTTGACTTAATTACAGGAGGTCATCATGGTAGCTATATTCAACATATTTTAAATTATTGCTATCAAAAAGAATTTACCCAAAGTATTGATATAGTGGTTTCTCCACAGTTTCTAGAAATCCATGCAGATACGGTTAATTGTGTAACTAATTCTCAACAGAGTAACATTAGAATTATTCCCATCACTGCGGAAGAATCTCTTCATTTAGAAGCGCAGAAAAGTGGTTGGCGGAGATTTTTTCAGGAGTGGGAAATTTTTTGCAAATATGCTAAAAAATTAGAAGTAAATCATGGACTATTAATGGTGTTTGATTACTTTCAATTACCACTTCTATTTAGAGCTAAAGCACCTTGTTCAATTTCAGGTATATATTTTAGACCAACTTTTCATTATCATAAATTCCCTAATTATTCACCAAATTTTCAAGACAAAGTTAGACAAATACGACAGAAGCTACTATTAGCGAGAGTCTTGGAGCATCCGCAATTAAAAAATATATTTTGCCTCGATAAATTTGCGATCAAAGATATTCAAGCAATGAATAAAACAACAAAAGCACTATACTTAGCTGACCCTGTGAAAAATTATATTAGTTATGAAAACATGTCGATGATGAAATTAAAGGTAATTGAGAAAATAAAAAAATTAAAAATAGATAAGAATAGAACTATTTTTTTACTGTTTGGTAACTTAGATGGTCGTAAAGGTATTCATCAAGTATTAGAAGCAATGAGCTTACTACCAAATAATATAGCTCAAAAAACTAGCTTACTTTTAGTGGGGAAAATATCATCTGAGGACAAACATCAAATTGACGAGAAACTTCATCAACTATCCGTTTCTTCCGCAGTTCAGATAATTACTTGTAATGAATTCGTTCCGGAAGATGAGGTTCCAGTTTATTTCCAAATTGCAGATATTATTTTGACACCTCATCAACAACATGTTGGCATGAGTGGCACCATCCTATTAGCAGCAGCAGCACAAAAACCCGTACTTGCCTCTAATTATGCACTTGCTGGTTATTTAGTCGAAAAAAATCAGTTGGGAATGACGGTAAATACCAAATCATCAGGTGCGATCGCGGATGGAATTATTCAATTTATTGAGACTAATCCCCAGAACTTTTATGATTCGATAAAAATGCAGCAATTTGCAGAACAACATTCCCATGTCACATTTGCACAAACCTTAATTAATAACCTATTCACGTCGGATTCTGAATTAGACAAATAAGTATGAATTTTTTAATGCAAAGACATAGTTATGGAATCGCTTTTATCTTTTCAGGTTTACCAACTGTTTGGATTATTCGAGCTTTAGCAGGTGCTCCAGAGTCACAAATGTTTTCGATAACTTTTATGATTATCAGTATTTGTTTGATAATTTACCCACCAAACTTAAGTAAATCTATTGCAGAAGTGTTCTTTCCACCTTTAGCAGATTCCTATATAAAACTCGCACCACTTCTATTTTTAATACCTGTTTTTATTGCATCAATTTGGATAAATAGAGCAAATGATTTTGGTCCCATCTATATTTTATTTACAATTGCATTTTTAATTGCGATTAACACTGTTCCCTATGAAAGATTTATTTTCCTGCCTCAAGCATTCCTTTTAATCGCAGGTTTAGGTTGTTTTATAGTCATGATTTACACAATTATAAATGGAGTCGATTTAGAAGGTCAACGTTTAGGTGCTGGAGGTACAAATTCACCAGGTCAAGTATCTTTTATGGGTGGAACAGCAATTAATACTGCTGTTTTTATGATAAATAATGCATCTAAAACTATCGGTTCTAAATTTAAAATCTATGCTTATGCTTCTGTTTTTGTTGGAACTACAGTCGTCATGTTAGCTCTTAGTCGTTCTACACTAGTCAGTTTATTGTTATGCCTTATATTGGCATTATTCAATACTATATATTTTAAATCCATTAAAAAAAATAAAAAAAACAAGTTTTTTATCAAGCAATAAAAAAAGAAAAAAAAATTATTTTTTTTCAATGTAAAATAAGAAATTTATTTAGAGGTGATTTAAAATAAATTTATTTTATTAATAAAAACAAATTTTATATACTATATTAACTTGGTTAAGCTTTTATGTAGAAATAGCATGTCGAAGAATTAGCTTGGTGATGAAAATAATGTTACGAAAATAGTTTGTGATAACGTAAAGTCAGTTGAACTTATAACAATTTAGCAGTGCATGTATGTTATAAAAATACGAAGTTTACCAAGATGTTGATAAAGAAAAACAGCCTAGTTCGTAAATCCTCTCATATTAACCATGCCGTAAGCGTTTTCTTGTGCACATGGAGAATATACATTCTCCAACAAATACATGACATGCACCCTCCAAGAACGATATAAACTGTGTAGTTACAATGGCTCCATAGAAACCCTTGGAAACTCCCATTCAGACCTGATGACAGATAGCGATATTGTGCAAATTGGTTTTGTTTTATCTAACCAAAAGAGTAAGGATGATCTAACCTTAGGAGAAGCGCTGCCGATCCACCAAAAAGGGTTTCCGTCTGGTAAGGTTACAATATTTTACTAATGCTCTTACATATATTTCAATAACTTCATTTTATTATTAATTTTCATTTTAGTTAATTAGATTTGGCTTTTATTTTCATTTTAATAAAGAATTTTGGGAAAAATTTTGTGCTTTGGTCTAAACACAGACTGGCCATCTGTGTAGAAGCAGCGCCCCTTACACTCAGACGTATTCCTCTTAGCTTCGAAACGTCTGAGGGCGCGAGGAACTGATGATAGACCATTGCAAAAAGATACTATATAACTTTTAGACAAATTTTAATTAAATATAAACTTATCCTTAATAGTTTAAAACATTTTTTTGAGTTAAAAAATATCTGTAAACAAGTTTACAAAGATTCAATGCAT
>JAAUPE010000296.1 GCA_012034595.1 Calothrix sp. CSU_2_0
ATGCCCAATTCCCAATGCCCAATCCCCAATGCCCAATCCCCAATGCCCAATCCCCAATGCCCAGCTAAAAATAAAAAATGCCCCAGAGTATTCTCTAGGGCTTAACCAGGGTGCATCTACCAATAACCTTTACTAGATATGGGGGTATTATCCGGAAACTCACTGAACAAAATTCCCAAAAATTTTTTTTGATAAATTTTTATTCCTAATTTTATGCGTGATATTACTTTAGAATTGTGTCGCCAAAGTTCACATTTTCCACTCCAACCTGCGGTGTATATTGTCGGCGCTGGTCCCGGAGACCCTGATTTGTTAACAGTTAAAGCTATAAAAGTTTTAGCAAATGCTGATGTAATTTTATTTGCAGATTCTTTGGTTCCAGAACAAATCCTTGATTTTTGTAAAAAGGACGCGGAAATCATTAAGACGGCAAACCAGACTTTAGAGGATATTTTCCCAGTTATGGTTGAGCGGGTACGTCAAGAGAAATCAGTTGTTCGCTTGCAGTCTGGCGATCCTAGTTTGTATAGTGCTATCCATGAACAAATGCAGTTACTCGCAGAAGCAAAAGTCCCTTTTGAAGTTATTCCCGGAATTAGCGCGTTTCAAGCTGCTGCGGCAAAGCTGAAAGTCGAATTAACCGTGCCGGGATTAGTCCAAACTATTATTTTGACGCGGATGAGTGGACGCACAGAAGTTCCAGCGAATGAGGAACTAACAACCCTTGCAGCTCATCAAGCGAGTTTGTGCTTATATCTGAGCGCTCGTCATATTGAAAATGCCCAAGCTAAGTTATTACAACACTATCCTGCCGACACACCTGTGGCTGTTTGTTATCGGTTGGGATGGGATGATGAAATAGTTGCAGTTGTGCCTTTAACTGAGATGGCTACATTTAGCCATCAGAAAAATCTGATTCGTACCACACTTTATGTAATTAGTCCAGCACTGGCAAAGAATAATTTGGGGAATGTGCGATCGCGTCTTTACCATCCCGAACATACACATCTATTTAGAAGTGGTACTCCCAGCCTGACAAACGATCCAATCGAGCGATAGTTGGGAGGATATCCAGTTTAAAATTCAGGAATCACACTCATTTGACGCGGTTTGTTGCGTTCTTTTTCCACCAATGCTGCATTCAAAGTCATCAAAGGTTGACTTGGTTGCAAAATTTTCGCTTCATAGTTGACAATCCCAGCAGTTTCACCACCAACGCAACGAGCTGCAACTAAGGATAAATCAAGACTGCGAGGATGAATATATGGTCCTCGGTCATTAACCCGCACAACCACCGATTGACCGTTTTCCACATTTTTCACCTCTAAATAGGTGTTAAATGGCAAAGTCTTGTGGGCAACTGTCAATGCATATTGGTTGTAAGTCTCTCCATTGGCAGTAGTACGACCATGAAAATAATCACCGTACCAAGAAGCTACACCTTCCATCCTCTGATTCGACTCTTCCAAACCATACATTTGCATCTGCCCCTGAACTAGTGAAAGTGGAGGTACTTTCAGTGCTGAACGCAGGTTATTTACCCAATCAATGGCAATCAAGTCTCCACTGCGGGTGGTTTTGTCTGTAATCTCTTTACCAATTCCAAACAAAAAGCGATTTCCTGCCATCAATGCGGGTTTGCCATCAACAAGACTCGGACGTAACTGTGAGGGATCGAGAGTTGGAGATTTCAAAAGTTTGTTCAAGCGTCGCTGAATCTCTTTTGCTTGCGCTTGGTTACTTAGACTCGCAATTAGCTGGTTGTTTACCCAGACTTCATAACTAGTTTCATCCCGTCTAACTAGCGTCGCAGGTAAGGGAGACGTGGTTAAACGCGACTCGAATGGACTGGGAAGACGGAAGAAATTTTGCAGCGATAAGCGGAGCTTAATACCAAAGGCATTAAGCAAAATTTGATTTGAGAAATTGTTCGAGGAAAATTTGTCAGTATTTGTGTCAATCAACTTTGAGGAGGTTACAAAACTTACAGCTTGTCCTTGCTCTTGTTCGGATGATTTTCCCTTTAGTGCCGAACAGAATTGGTTGTTGCTAACTGTGATTCCTGCCTTTGTTTGATGGGAAATTTGGGTTTGCTTTTCCTTCGGTTCTTTGTTATCCCAATCAATATTAAAGAATCTTATCGGTAGTACAGTTGCCCTGATAGGTGCAATTTTTCGCTGGGGTAAAATCGCCAATTTTCCCAAGTTAGATGATAGTTTTGGCGTTGAGAATTTTGCTGTACCGCTCGGAGGTAAGTTGTGAATCAACGACAATAAAGAAGCAGCCCAAGATGTCGCCAATAATGTTGCAGAAAAAAATCCAGAAATTAGCATGGGTAATAGTCAATTTTGTAATGACAGCACCTTCGTAGACGCAAATACATTCCAGACAAACAATAATTCAAAAATACTGAATCAAAAAAAGAACACACTTTGCCCAAAATATATAGACCCTAGCCAAACAATAGAAACTGGGCGATCCCCAGCAAAAATCATAATATCTTGTCTCCGGTAAACTGGCAAATAAAACTTTTGTATATTGTTCCCCAAAAACTCTATTTTTATATTTAAATTTTTTATCTATTTGTTTTTTTTAATAGAAATTTGTGCCAAAATAATTTGAATTTCAATCATATTCATACTAAACACTTTTTTAATATGAGTCTTAAATATTACATAGTTGATGTCTTTACCGAGACTAAGTATACCGGAAACCAGTTAGCGGTTTTTACTAGCTCAAATAGCTTAAATCAGGAAGAAATGCAAGCGATCGCACGAGAAATCAATTACTCAGAAACGACATTTATCATGCAAAAGCAGACAGATTCAAACAGTTATGATGTAAAAATATTTACACCCTCCCAAGAGATACCGTTTGCAGGTCATCCCACTTTAGGAACAGCTTATATACTCCAGCAAGAGATTATTAATCAATCTATCGAACAGGTGATTTTAAATTTAAAAATTGGGCAAATAACAGTCAAAATAGATCGCAGTAACAACGAACCTTGTTTGTGGATGCAACAAAAAACACCTATTTTTGGCAAAAGATTTGCTGTAGAGACAATTGTTGAAGTGTTGCAGTTAAATATTGATGAAATTGATGCCAGCTATCCAATTCAGGAAGTTTCTACTGGTTTACCTTTTATAATTGTGCCTGTGAAATCTCTACACTCACTAAAGCGCATAAAAGTCAATATAGATAAATATAATGAGTTAATTCAATACACTGAAGCAAAATGTCTTCTGGTATTTTGCCCAGAAACTTATCATCAAGAGAATAATCTCAATGTGCGTGTTTTTTGTCACTATCTGGGCGTTCCAGAAGACCCTGCCACAGGTAGCGCAAATGGCTGTTTGGCAGCATATTTAGTCGAACATTCATATTTTGGAAATAGTGAAATTAACCTGCGGGTAGAGCAGGGTTATGAAATTAACAGACCATCTCTACTGTTGTTAAAAGCAAGCAAAAAATCAGTCAGGGAAGCTATTGAAGTACAGGTTGGTGGAAAAGTAATTATGGTTGCTAAGGGGGAATTTGTCTAGTAGGAGGCAGGAGGCAGGAGGCAGGAGGTAGGAGGCAGAAGCAGGAG
>JAAUPE010000128.1 GCA_012034595.1 Calothrix sp. CSU_2_0
CCAAGAATGCACAGGGGAATAATAGGATTCCTGACCAGCCGACAAAGACGAAGCGATCGCGCTTCAACCAGTCGTCTAGTACGTCAAACCACCCACGCTGGGGGGCACGTCCTACTGCGATGGTCATCGAACTATAGTCCTCTTTTTTACTAAAATTGCAACGTTTTAAAGCATTCTCAAAGGTCGGTTTCCCAACTTTTAAGGTTACTGCCGCGAGGAATTTAGGTTTTTTTACTGCCATTCCCAGTAGACACCCGCAAAATGGGAAATCTCCACTTTCTGCAAATAAGTACCGTGGCACTTACTACTAAGTCTACCGGGATTATGAGAGACTAGTACCTTAAAGTCTATTCTCTCAGGCTTTAAGCCCAAGCCAAACCACCCACTAAATATTTTTTTGTGTGTGATTGCTTAATTATTCTTAACTTATCATACTTAGTTCGGGTTTGCCCCCAATTCATTAATGTTGAATCGGGTATAAGACGCGAACTGGCGTTAATAATATCAATATCAGAATTTTTACAATTTGACACATGTTTTCTCAGAAATCTTCAGAATTAAGTTTTTCCCGGATGGTTTTGTAAAGAAACTTGTTTAAAGAAACTTGCAATAAATCATTAACCAGTGGCAGACTTGATAGAGGAGTATCGAACGCGCACTGGGATAGTTTAATGACGGCTTCAACAATCATAAACAAAGGCGAAAACTCCGCTTCGCAAGTTTTACATCAAAAGGTTTTAGGCTCTCGTCGCTTCAGCAATTACTGGTGGGCAACCATTGTCTTGATGGGAGCAACGGGATTCTTTTTAGCTGGTGTCTCAAGTTATCTAAAAGTAAATTTACTTATCGTTACCGATGCAACTCAACTCATATTCGTCCCGCAAGGGCTGGTTATGGGGCTTTACGGAACTGCTGGATTGCTACTTGCTTCTTACCTTTGGCTGGTAATTCTGTGGGATGTGGGTAGTGGTTACAACGAATTTAACCGGGAAACACAGAAAATTAAAATTTTCCGTCGGGGCTATCCCGGTAAGAATCGCAAGATTGAAATCGATTTATCTACGCAGGATGTACAATCCGTGCGTGTGGAAATCAAGGAGGGTTTAAACCCCCGTCGTGCTTTGTATTTACGTGCTAAAGGTCGTCGGGATATTCCATTAACGCGAGTTGGGCAGCCTTTACCTCTGAAGGATTTAGAAATTCAAGCTGCTGAGTTGGCTCGATTTTTGGGTGTGTCTTTAGAAGGGCTTTAGAATTTTGGACTTCGGCAAGTGATAAAGTGTAGCTTGCCGAACTGCTCAGTCGAACGATTTTGCTTACTCCTCCGGAGAAGTCAACTACGGGTAGCCTGTCGAAGACAAAACTTTTCAAGACAGATTTTGGGTTTTGGAGCGGCTACAGCAGTGAATGGCTTAGTTATCTTGGCTGGTTATTATTTTTCCCAGCTAATTAATCTCAAATTTAAAATCTAAAATTGTCTGGGAGTACTAAAATACTCTAGATTGACTCTGTAACTGAAAAATGCGGTTGAAAATTTACAAATTTTTGGTAGCGCTTGCAGTTGTAGGTGCTTTGACTCTGGGTGGGTGTTCGACACCGCAAGCAAATTCTAATAATGTTTCGCCAACTTCGACAGCGACAGAAGCAAGCACAACGACAACTATAGCGACTGCCACAGCTACAACCACAGAGGCAGCGACTGAGACTACCTCTGTATCCCCAAATAGCAGCGAGATTATTCCAGGAATGAACGATTTACCAAGACTTGAAGGTAAAGCAACAGTAGTAATGAGTGTAAAAGGCTCCCCCATCACTATCGAAGTTGATGGTACTAACGCACCAATTACTGCTGGAAATTTTGTTGATTTAGTTCAACGGGGTGTTTATGATGGGTTGTCTTTCCATCGGGTTGTCCGTTCACCTAGCCCGTTTGTGGTTCAAGGTGGTGATCCTAAGGGCAATGGTACTGGTGGTTTTATCGATAAGGCAACAGGTACCGAGCGTCGCATTCCGTTGGAAATCAAACCCCAGGATGCTGCGGAACCAATTTATGGTAAAACTTTGAAGGAATCTGGTGTGACTAAGCCTCCTGTTCTCACCCACAAATTGGGTGCTGTGGCAATGGCGCGATCGCAATTAGCAAATTCGGCTTCTTCTCAGTTCTATTTTGCTTTGGCTGACATTGGTTTTCTCGATGGTGACTATGCGGTATTCGGATATGTCACTGATGGCATGGCAATTGTAGACAAGATTCAACAGGGCGATAAGATTGAATCCGCTAAAGTTACTAGTGGTGGTGAAAATCTCAAAAATGGCGGAAAGTAGGGAAAAAGTTAGGAATTAGGAATTAGGAATTAGGAATGTAGAGACGCGATATCTTGCGTCTCATTCAGAATTAGGATTTAGGAATAGAAATATAAATTCATCAATTTTTAATTCCTTAATAAATTTATTAATTCTTAACTCCGAATTATTCACTTTTAATTCCTAACCATTTTATGAAATCGGTTGTTGTTACTGGTATCGGTTTAGTTTCAGCATTAGGTGAAAGTCTGGAGACTAGTTGGAAAAATTTAATTACAAATAAATCTGGAATTAAATTAATTCAGCCTTTTGCAGAACTTGAATCCCTTCCTTTGGCAATGATTGGTAAACAGCCAGCCGAGTTACAAACATTAACTAGGTTGGCTGTTTCGTCTGCTATGGTAGATAGTGGTTTAATTTCACCCTTGCCAGATTGTGGTGTGGTAATTGGTTCAAGTCGGGGTTTTCTCGCTGATTGGGAGAAATTTGCGCGACAGATATATGGAAATGAGCAAAATTCCTTTTCCCCCCCATCTTTCATTGAAACTTTACCCCACATGAACGCGATCGCAGCAGCAAGGCAAATTGGTGCTACGGGTATTGTGTTGGCTCCGATGGCTGCTTGTGCAACGGGTATTTGGGCATTATCTCAGGCAACAATGTTAATTCAAACGGGGCAGTGCGATCGCGTTGTTGCTGGTGCTGTGGAAGCTCCGATTACTCCTTTGACGATTACGGGATTTGAGCAAATGGGTGCTTTGGCAAAAACTGGTGCTTATCCTTTTGATGTAAATCGTGAGGGATTGGTGTTAGGGGAAGGTGGTGCGGTATTTGTTTTGGAGTCGCGGGAGTTAGCTGAAGCTCGTCAAGCTAGGATTTATGGCGAAATTCTCGGTTTTGGTTTAACTGCTGATGCTTATCATCCAAATTCGCCACAACCGGAAGGTAAAAGTGCAACAATTGCGATTAAGCAGTGTTTGCAACAAAGCAATTTACAATCGAGCCATATTGATTATGTTCACGCACATGGCACTGGGACAATTCAGAATGATGAAGTGGAAGGTCGGATTATTCGGGGTGTTTTTACACATTATCCCTACGTGAGTTCAACTAAAGGGGCGACGGGACATACAATTGGAGCTTCGGGTGCTTTGGGTGTGGCTTTTTCGCTGATGGCTTTACAACAGCAGATTTTACCTCCTTGTGTTGGTGTAAGAAAGTCGGGATTTGATTTAAATTTGGTGAGGGAATCAAGTGTAAATAAAATCAAGTATGCGATGTGTTTGAGTTTTGGATTTGGTGGAGCTAATGCTGTAATTGCGTTGGGAAGATAAAAAAATTGGTGTCGATCAAATAAAATATGGATTTGTCTCGCGCAAAGTCGCAAAGTCGCAGAGAGGAAGAGTTTTAGATTCTTGATTTCTAAATTTTATATTTCAATTGAGGAAGGTTGAAAAGTTTGTTTAAGCAATGTTACGGTTATTTTCATTTTAAGGAAATTAGTCGGAAGTGTGCTTGGGAAAAATATTGGATAAATTGAGGGATGGGGATGAGGGTAAGGGAATTTCTACGGATTGATTGGCTAAAAATATGCGTTTGCAACGGTAGCCGAAATTAGTTTGTTGGTCTTGATAAGGTTCGCTGTATGCTTCTAGTTGGTTAGCCGCGACATTAAATATCCAATAGTGGAAAATTTCTGCTTCAGCATATAAAGGCATTTTGATATCGCGATATGCCGGAGGCATTAAGCTCCGCTTATCGTAGTTTAAGGAGGAATCAGCAATTTCAATCACGAGAAAAATATCTGCTGGTATCGGATGTGCTGATAAGTAATTATCTGCTGCGGAACGAACAATGGCAAAATCCGGTTCGGGTTCGCTACCTGATGGTAAATTAATTGGGTCTTGGCATCGTAACTCGGCTTTACCAGCAATAAGTCTTGCTAGTTCTCGAATCAAATTACTACAACAGGTTGTGTGTGCTGTTCCTTTTGCGACCATTTGTACTATTTCTCCGCGAATGAGTTCCACACGTTCGTTTTCGTGGAAAAACCCAAGTTCGATTAAATGATGGTATTCATCTAGTGTAAATCGCCGTGTTGTTGTCTGAGTCAGCATTTTAATTGGAAGTGAGGGTTGTATTTTCCTATTTTTACAAATTTACTAAGGATATTCAAAATACTCATTTTATGATTTGTATTTTCATGTCTATTTATAAATTCAACAGGCATGTATAATTTAGCGGCTAAATGCTAAATCATATTTTTGGAGATAATAACTAAAATCTTCAAATTTCTTTACTTTGACTGTAAAGCAGTTTTGATTCTACTTGTATTGATCAACTATGGAGAATCGCGTTGAGAAACTATTTGGAATATTTTGTGTCCTCATGATTGTACAATGCTTGCAGATAATATTAAAACCAAATTAAAGCTAAAATAATCGAGTTGAATTCAGAAAGCAAGCTGAAGTATCTCCTGAAAATATCGCTAGTAATATACAACGTCATCTATATAAGCTAAACCTAAATGCAGAAATCAAAATTAACTCAAATTCCTAAACCGACTCGTTACCAAAATGCTGCGATAGATTATTACATGGGAATTACTGGTTCTTCCTATCTCCATTATGGGTATTGGGAGCCACTACCGAAACCGGGAGAGGAATTAAATATTACTCGGTTGCGTACTGCTCAAGCAGCTTATACTGAGAAGCTCTTCAGTTTTATTCCAGAGGGTGTAAATACTATTCTTGATGTTGGTTGTGGTGTTGGAGGGAACGCTGTATATTTGCGCGATCGCGGTTTTGCTGTGGAAGGATTAGCACCTGACCAGATCCAAGAAGAAAAATTTATTCACAATACCCAGGGTAAAGTAACTTTCCATTTAACTAGATTTGAAGATTTTAAATCATCAAAACAGTACGATTTAGTTTTGTTCAGTGAAAGTAGTCAATATATTTCTGTTGATGATTTAGCCCAAGGTAGCGCTCGTTTACTTGGTAATGGTGGATACTTGTTAATGGCGGACATGATGCGCTCGAATGGGGAATATAAAGAGGGTATTTTCTCCAATTGTCATGTAGTTAGCGAGTTGAAAGTTGCTCTGGAAAAAGCTGGTTTTAATTTGGTGAAAACTGAAGATATTTCCAATGCGATCGCACAACGATTGATTTGAGTATTGAGAATTTCCGCACTTTTGGGTTGACAACTATTAAGTATATTGCTGATGTTGTGAAAATTGCGGTTCCACCTATTCATGCATTAGGGAGTTGGGCATTTAAACGTTGGTTGGAAAAGCTGATTGTGGAGGGGTTGGAAGCAAAGGAAATTTTTGACAATCATCTATGTTATGAAATCCAACTTTGGCAGTTATCAAAGTAAGCTAAAAATCCTGAGTAAGATAAAGTTAAAGGCTGAAAAGGAGATGCGAACATGACTACCCAAGTTATAGATACAACTTCAGAAGTAATTACCAAGCTACAAAATTTAGCACCTGAGCAACAACAGCAGGTGTTAGATTTTGTTGAGTTTTTAGCACAGAAGTATAATCAACTTCAAGAAACGCAAGAAATATCTCAAAAGCGCATACCCGATCTAAACAAAGGTCAAATTAGCATGAGCAATGATTTTGATGAACCTTTGCCAGATGAATTTTGGCTAGGTAAAGGGGAAATATGAGGTTATTGTTAGATACTCACATACTAATTTGGTGGTCATCAAATTCAGAAAGGTTGTCTGAAAATGTTTATAACTTAATTACTGATGGCAATAATACTATTATGTTTAGTATTGCTAGCGTCTGGGAAATGCAAATTAAATTTCAGCTTGGTAAGCTAAATCTTGACTTACCATTACCTGAACTAATAGAAATTCAAAAGCAGACTAATCGGTTACAAATCTTACCAATTGAATTAAGCCATGTTTACACTTTAGATAGTTTACCAAATCACCACCGTGACCCTTTTGATAGGATTTTAGTTGCTCAAGCAATTTTTGAGAAGATACCTTTATTAAGTATCGATGGAATTTTTGATACTTATCCGATTAATCGAATTTGGTAATTTTACTTTGTTAGGTAATATCCTTTTCATGGTACAGGTAGAGACGTAGCAATGCTACGTCTCTACAACATTTTGGTATAAGATAGATGTACCTCATGTACCTGAAATCTTCTGGACTACAAATTATATAGCGCGATCGCTCGCAACTGCACCAACCCCAACTTCATCGGCAAGTCCAACTAATTTCGCTGTTAATTCCCACATCCGCACGGCTTTTTCGTCGTCACGTGCTTGGGAAGATACTCTTTGGACGAATGCTTTACGTTCTTGACTATTGCGATTTCCCCAACTCCAGTATGCACCAGATTGTTTAAATTCGGGGTCGGCAAGTACTGATGCGACACGTTCCCCAGCTAACTCCTGGGATACGTAACCCTTGGTTATATACTTTTGGAATAAGGGGAAGAGTTTTTGGAACAAGGGATAGTGATTGCGGAATAAAGGTGTATCGGCAACGCATCCGGGATAGAGGGAAGTAAAGGTAATTCCGGTAGAATCGTGGAAACGTCGGTGTAGTTCACGCATGGTTAACACGTTACAAACTTTACTATCTTTGTAAGCTTTGACGGGTTCAAATTTCTTGCCGTCAACCATCGAAATTGGTTCTTTAAATCCTGCTTCAAAGCCTTCAAATTTGCCTAAATCGGGACGAGGATAAACTTTTCCACCAGGTTCGTCGGGATTGTGGGTTACGGTTCCTAAAATCACCAGTCGTTTATCTGGCATTGGGGAATTTTTCAAATCCTCCAGCATCAGGTTACACAGTAAAAAATGACCCAGGTGATTGGTGGTCATTGTTAATTCATAACCTTCTGGACTCCGCAAAGGTTCTTTAATCAAAGGCAAGTAAATTGCGGCATTGCATAATAAAGCATTGAGGAATTTACCGCTTGCTCTAAATTCTCTCGCAAATCGGCGAACACTTTCCAAGTCGCCTAAGTCGATTTGCATGATGCTATAGCTACCTTGGGGGATTCCCACTGCTTGGGCAGCTTCTCCAGCTTTGCGGACATCGCGACAAGCCATAACTACATGCCATCCTTTTTTGGCAAGGGCTTTTGCTGTGTACAATCCGACTCCGGAGGAAGCACCTGTAATTACTGCTGTTGGTTTTCGCTCTTGCATAATTATTATTAAAACTTCTTTTATTTTGTTGACTGTATCTAGAATCGCATATCTGGCTCTCGGTAATCTTTATTTTTTTTGAAGATACCCCTTGGTTTACATCGACAAAGAATAACGATCGCGGAAGGGAGATGAAGGTACTTAATACTTTTACAGTATTAAAATATTCGTTTAAAATTATTTGATTACTTAAAATTATAATTGATTGTATTCATCTTTTAAAGAAAATATGTATTTATCACTACTTGTAGTTTCGCAATTTTTTCCGAGTTTTGGTAATGTTGATAATTCATTTATTTGGCAACGTTCAATCCCAGAAAGTCATCGTTCAACTAATCAAAATCTTAGATATTCGTCTAATTCCTTACTCTATGGTGAAATGATTACTTCCCAAAGCTCGAATAATCAAAATAAAGGTAAGCTGCAAGATATGCTCAATGCGTTGGGAGAAAGAGAAACTGGGAAAAATCGGGAGATACTAGTCAGTATAAATTTGAGAATCAAGAATTAGGTTTTATCGGGAAATACCAGTTTGCAGAAATATTATTAATCCGTCTTGGCTACTACAAAGCTAAGATATACTATGGCAATGGTGCTGATAAAAATTATTGGCGTGGTACTTGGACGAATAAACGGGGAATTGATAGTAAAACTAAGTTATTAAATTCACCGGAGGTTCAAGAAGCTGCAATTAGGGAAGCTTTTGAAGTTTATTTACAGGATATTAATTATTTGCTTAAGCAACGTCGAAAATCGATAAATGAATACCTTGGTAAGCAAGGTAAATTTAATGACAATGGCAAGTCTAAAAATATAAAAGTAACCCTATCTGGTTTAATGGCTGCGGCACATTTACGAGGAGCTGATAAAGTTGTAGATTTGCTTGTTTTAGGTAAAGTTTCAAGAGATGAATTTGGTACTTCTATTCTAGAATATTTAGATAAGTTTGGAGGTTATGAAACCACACCTAAAGATTTTCAAGTTAGGGGTTAGTTCTGTCTATTCCGATGAAGCAAAAGACAAAAAATAAGCTGGATTAATCCAATTTTATCTCCTGCGAGATTTACGATTAGCAAGTTTAGCAGCAGTACCCCTCCACAAAATTATTACCGGAATTAAAGCAAAAAGAAAGAGGACAATTAACTCAATTGATAGGGAAGATATTGCTAAACCAATTATCATGAATGCAATACCTCCGAAAATAAACCATCCTGATATAATTACCCACCAAGGTTGAGTTCCACCAGCTAAACCCCTGTAAGCATGTCCTCTAAGATATATTTCCCCCATTGGATCGAAACCTGATGGGAGTCTTTCATGGTATGCGGGAGGCTTTTCGGGAGGAATTTCAACTACATATTTTTCTGGTTCAGGATTGCGATATGCCTTTGGCATTAAGCTCCGCTTATCGCGTTTAAAATAATCTTGATTGTCGCTTTCTTGATTGTCGTTGTTATTTTCGCTCATAACCCTAATTTTCACCTTTTCTCTTTAATTTGGTATCCCCGACTGTTGAAAAAGGTCAGGGATATGATTAGACATCAACCGAATTTAATTATTCTTTGTCTGAAACCCATGTAGAGAATTAGCAGTGCTACATCTCTACATTCATTTTCAGCAGATGTCTATTCATTAATTCACATTCAACCGTCGCTTTTTCGTAAACACAAAAAACAGGATTCCTACTATTAACAAAGCAACACCACTGGAAGGTTCAGGAATGCTAACCGATTTTAATGGATTTGAGGGTTTTGTTAAATCTTCTTTGCCTGATTCTACTTTACGATTAAAGCGGTTTTTATCGGCTTCAGCTTCTTTTAATTGTCTGCGTTGTTCGTCATTTACTAAGACAATCATTGATGAGTAAGGTGTAACAATTTTAAACTTTTTCGCTAATGCATGAATTGCATCGAGTTCGGTTAATGTATCCAAATTTTTCTCCCGACTTAAACCTGTAATTAACTGTCTCGCAGCTAAAGAATCGAAAGAATTGGCAGTAGGGATTGGAGAAGAAAGAGTGGTAAGTTTCTCCATGAACCAAGCATAACCATCGATGACATTGACAACTGAGTTTCCTAATTTCGATTTTGTTGCTTGTCTGTTGAGAACTTCGGAAATATCGGTGGATACTCCACCACCACTATCTGCGATCGCTTTAATAATGCTGTCGTCGTAAGCTTTAGGAAGTGAACCTAAATGTACTAACCATAAAGGTGAGGTGATTTTGGGAAGATTTTTCTTATCATCGGATAATTCGTAACTTCCTTCGTCTGTTACTAACAAAATACCGTCATAATTCGTATTACCGCGCAATTTGTCAAACTGTTGCAACATTTCTTTGAGTTGCATGGTTCCGTAAAAGGTTATTTTTTCGGGTTTGAGTTGATTAATATCATCGAGTCGTTTTGGTTCTGTACCTGAGATGGATGTGAGATATAAATCAGCATCATTATCAGCTAAGTTGTTATTAGCGAATCCTTGTTTTTTTAACCAATTCCAAGTTTTTTCTAATTCCCGAATATGGACATTCATGCTACGGGAAGTATCGAGAATAATTGCAAAGCGTTGATTTTTTGGTAAGGAATAATCTTGCGTATTTAGAGGTTTTGCGGTAATTTGGTATTCATTTGTAGAGAAACTCAACTTTTCTGTATGGATTTGTGGCTCTTTTATTCCTGGTAAGTATGCTTCTAACCAATCATCTGATTTTTCATTTTTGTCATTGTATATTTCATTAACCACTTGACCATTACGAATGCGCTTGGTTTTATTTACCAAACCATTTGTCCAATAGATATTTCGTTTTTCTCCTAATTGCGGTAATGCCCAACCTTTATCTTGTCGCATGACTTTGTAAGTTAACCAAAGATGCATTTCTTTAGGAAGATTAGGTTGAGATTGTAGTTGTACTGGTGAAGGTTTGATGGGAATAGGAAATGCTCGTAAACGGTAATGTCTTGGTCCAACTTGTTCTAATAATGCTGGGTCAATTGGTCTTTCTCTTTGTACTTGTTGATTGTAGACTTTTTGTGCCGCACCACGGGGGGAAAGCACATATTCAAAGCGTTTGGATAAGTCTGCTGTATCACCTAACCAAAGACCTGTAATTACTGCACTTTCTGGTAATGAAAAGGAGTAAAATATTTCTTGGACATCTCTAGTTTTGTTTTCATAAACTTCATGTAGTTGGATATCTGCCCAGTCTTTATGCTCTTTGGTGGTGATTTCTTGCTGTTTCAACCATACTTTTTTCTGATTGAGATTGAGTAAACCTGCTTTAGCTTCATCTAAATTAGAAGTTGATTCTAAAGCGTGATTGATGGCTTTTTGTTCACCTTTTTGGATGGGAATATCGAAAAATTGGGAGTAAAGCTTTTCTGCTTTTTTAACATCGGATTCTGTCCCGTTATATAAAAACGGTGACATTAGTTGATTATAAATGTTTTGAATGCTTTTATTAATTGAAGTTGGAAATCCAAAGATTTTGCCATACATGTACTCAATATGATTATTATCTTTGACACTGCTGAGATAACGGTAGTTTGATAAGTAAGAATTTATCAATCCCGAACGAATTGTATCTGATTTTGCTAATAAAACTTGACGTGCATTATCAGTTTGCGGAGGATTTTTGAGGAGAGAGAAAGCTTGAACTTGGGGTTGTTGCTGGAAAGAAATGAAGAGAGTAAAAGTTGCGATCGCAACTCCCAAAAATCCTGCGATCGCTTTCTTGTTTCCGTACTGTGCTGCAAATGCTTTTAATATTTTTATGCCTGAAGTAGTATATAGGTATGCGACTAAGGAAGGCATTGCGACAAATAGCGAACAAGTCATCCCAAAGAATAAGAAGTAGAAAGGGATTCCATAAACAATCACAAGTACTGGCATTGCTATAAATGCTTTCCAAAGATTAATAGCCCATTCAAATTTGAGAATTTCTACGATTAACCAAGCGGCGACTGGTAAAGCATAAAATAGTAGAATACTACCAGCATAAATACCAACGAACAACATTAAACTATGCGCTAGCATTTGCAACCAAGCAAGGCTACGTTTTGTATTTGCATAACCATATAACATTTCTACGGCAAAAGCAGAAATACAAATACCTATACTGATTAAAATGTGGGTACTAGCAGGGGTAAGTTCTCGAAATACAAATAGTCTTAGTCCACAAAGTAAAACTAAAGGTGCTTCGACAGCATAAAATAATCGTAGGAGTTCTACAGGTTGTTCGCTAAACTTTTTATCACCAATAATAGTGCAAATTACTGGTACTGCTATTAATGTGCTGAGGGAGACGAAAAATTCAACAGGAACCTGTCCCTCGAAGGTTGCAAGTATGAGGAATATACCAATAAATGGTAAAATTCCCAAATACACGACGGATAAAAATATTAGATTCCAACCCCAAAAGATAGCAGAAGAAATAGCGTTTGCAAATTTTTTCATATATTAGTTTTCAAGGATGTATTTGTGATGTTTATGTTGTGAAGGATAGATATACTTATTTTTCCCAATTTCATCGTTGAATTAACAGATACACCAGATACATATCCAATTCCAGAAAAAGACTCTTCACATTTCCTTTAATTTTTGATTGTGGAAATGCAGGAGTCATGTAGATTATTTGAAGTTATTCCGAGGTTTTGCGTTTAGGATAAACCAGGTTTATTAAATCTGCCATGCTTAATTTGAGCTTTTTCGTGTTGGAAAACCCGGTTTCTGATAGATAATCTGATATAAAATAACTACATTCCCAATGCCCAATGCCCAATGCCCAATGCCCTATTCCCTATTATCAATTTGTGCCCGTTGTAAACTACCCGAAAAGTCTACATAAACCGTTTTCCATTCGGTAAAAGTATCGATCGCAGCAGTTCCAGCTTCACGATGTCCATTTCCGGTTTGTTTGACTCCACCAAAAGGTAAATGTACCTCTGCACCAATTGTGGGACCATTTATATATGTAATACCCGCTTCAATGTCGCGCATCGCAACAAAAGCTTTATTGATATCGCGAGTGTAAATTGAAGAAGAAAGCCCATAATTAGTATCATTGATAATTGCGATCGCATCTTCAAATGAGTTTACTTCAATCAAAGCAACCACTGGACCAAAAATTTCCTCACGAGCAACCCGCATTTGTGGTGTGACGTTATCTAAAATCGTGGGTTTAAAGAAATAACCATCTTTCAAATTACCTTCAGTTGCAATTTCTCCACCAATTAATATTTTTGCACCTTCTGCACGGGCAATATCCATGTATTTACAAACCCGTTGCAACTGTCTTTGATTAATTATTGCGGCAATTTCGGTATCAATATTGTAACCTGCACCCAAACGCAATTTACTGGTGCGATCGCGCAACATTTCTGTAAATTTTGCCTTGATATCGCGATGTAAAATTAATCGACTTGTTGCGGTACAACGTTGTCCAGTAGTTCCAAATGCACCCCAAATTGCCCCATCCAACGCAAGCTCTAAATCTGCGTCTTCCATGACAATTTGAGCATTTTTTCCACCCATTTCTAAACATACTCGTTTATGGGTGCGTCCGCAGATTTCCCCAACTTGCGAACCTGTTTCTGAGGAACCTGTAAACGAAACCAAATTCACATCGGGATGTTCAACTAATGCTTTACCTACTTCCTCACCAACTCCATGTAATAAGTTAAAAACTCCATCTGGTAAACCCGATCGAGCAAAAATCTCGACTAATTTTGTCGCACAAGCTGGGGTATCTTCGGCAGGTTTGAG
The DNA here is from genome assembly GCA_012034595.1 of Calothrix sp. CSU_2_0. Lineage (GTDB taxonomy): Bacteria > Cyanobacteriota > Cyanobacteriia > Cyanobacteriales > Nostocaceae > Brunnivagina. Next base: position 13,251 of record JAAUPE010000128.1, read on the forward strand.
GATGACCGTATTCCCACATACAAGCGCTGGCATTGCTTTCCAACAAGGGATAGCAATGGGAAAATTCCAGGGGGTAATTAAAGCACAAACACCAATGGGAGTTCTGACTGTCATCGCGAATTTATTGGGCATTTCTGAGGGGGTAGTTTGCCCAAATAAGCGTCTTCCCTCCCCTGCACTGTAAAATGCACAATCAATCCCTTCTTGGATGTCTCCACGCGCTTCGGTGAGGGGTTTACCCATTTCTCGACTAATTAATTGTGCGAGTTCTTCTTTGTGTTGGAGCAATAATTCTCCGACACGAAAAATGTATTCAGCACGAGTTGGTGCGGGAATTTTTCGCCATGTTTGATAAGCTTTGCGGGCAGATTCTACTGCTTGGTTAACATCTGCATTTGTGGAACGGGGGAAAGTTGCGACAATTTCATTTTTCGATGCTGGATTAAGACTTTCGAGCATCTGGTGAGCAGTATTATCTAACCATTTACCATCAATAAAATTACGACAAGTGAAGCTATTAGTCATAATTTAAGTACTCCTGGTAGTAATGCACTGGAATCTTGTTTGAATTATAAATATTATATATTATATAGGATTATTTAACCGCCAAGTCGCCAAGTCGCCAAGGGAAGAGAGAGGTTTTTACTAATTTAAAATAGTGCTAAAATTCCTACTGGAGAACCCGAACCATCCCGAAGTCGAAGAGGTGCGATAAGCGGAGCTTAACGCCAAAGGCGTATCGCAATTGTAATTCCTGTTGCTGGTAATTTATCGAGGTTGCTCAAATTCTCTAAAATAATACGCGGTTTTTCTAATAGCAAACGATTCACTGAAAATTCTGTATCGATTCCCGCATCAACTCCATGGGTATCAATTCCTAAACCTGCAATTTGTCGTTCCGTTAATAAAAACTCGCTGACATCGCTGCTAAAGCCAGGAAAATGCATATTTCCATCTGCATCTTGCAGCATGAAATCATTAGTATTACCCCATTTTTTTGCCCATCCGGTATGTAACAAGACTACAGACTCAGATGGAACTTTACCATGTTGTTTTTCCCATCTAATTACATCTGTAATAGTTAATGTATAGTCATAATTAATATCTACTTGTTGACAAATATCAATTACTACCGCAGGTAAAACCAATTGTTCCGCAGTATATTTATCAATTCCTATACCTTTTTCGTAAAAACTAATCGGTGCGTTCATGTGAGTCGCACTATGTTCACCCATCACAAACCGACGCAAATAATAACCTTGTTTTTCCCTCTCAGCGACAGTTATAAATTCAACATTTGGGTCATCTTGCCATTGAGGAATATCAGTATCGATTACATGACTTAGGTGGATAATACGGGAGTAATTAATCGTTTTTAATTTCACTTCAGCAGATGTTTTAACTTTTCTTGTTAATCTCTCCAAAGTAACAGCTATAACATCGCGGGTTTGTCCAGTGACAGTATAAACCAAAGCTTCCCGATATATACGTTGGGCATTATGATGTTTATAATTTGCAGCACCACTAGAAACTGTAACTGCTGCATGAGCAATACGAGTTGCTAAATCAATTATCCATCCACGTAACTCTAATTTTTCAGCAAAACTAGCACTCAAATTTTGTTGTGCTTCGCGAATCGCACTGCGACAATTATGTAATTCTCGACTTAGTAAATCCAAAGCATTATTAATCGATGATAAATTTTTTGTGTGGGAAATCTCCTCAATAATATCCAACCCAGCAAAAGCACAACCACTTGCTAAAAAAGTCGCTTTCAAAACATTCCTTTTATCTTGTTCGTGAATCCATCCAGGTTGTTTAATAAACACCACAGACTCATTAGCCAAAAACCAATTATTCACATTCACTGCAACAGTATTAGTCGATCGCATTGCAGCTAACTCAGCAACCTCACTAAACCCCAAACCTTCTTCCGATTTCAACGGTATCATCCCAAACACCGCACTACCATCAACCAAAGTTGCAGCAACAATAAATTCGTGAAAAATACCCCAACCCGTAACCCAAGGAACCACCCCATTTAACAAATAACCTCCATCCACAGGTTTTGCTCTAATTAGGGGTTCTCCTTCCCGTCGTAGCTGGGAAAAACCCACACCAACCAAAATTTCACCACTACCCATCCGTGGTAAATATTCTTCTTGCAAAAGGCTATTGCTACTAACTGCCAACATTCCCGCAGCGCTTTGATGTTGAGTTTGCAGAAATGCCAAAGCACCTGAATATCTGGCTATAAGCTCTTGAAAATCGCCAAAAATAGCCTCGCAGACTTCCCTACCACCCCATTTTTCTGGAACCCGCAAAGCCAATAGATTTAAACTCCCCAACCCCCGCAAAGCCAAAAATAAAGCATCGGAACTGTCGTCAATAGTATTCGCATTGGGTGCAACTTGCGATCGCAAAAAAGATTCGACTGTATCCAGGTTCATAATATAGGCAATGGGCACTCTATATTAATTATTACCTGTATTTTCTTTTCCTGTACCAAAAAATAATCCCCCTGAAAACCCGTAAATTTCGGGAGTAAGGGGGTTCAAATGTTGCAGCAAAAAGTGAATTAGTAATAAGTTAGCAGGTTTGTGGTTAAATTCTCAGTAAAAGCAGGTTAAGATTTGGTAAAGCAAACCAATCAGGGACACTAATTTACTGACTTGAAGCGAGTAAAGTATCCCTGAATATGCTGATGTGACTTAGTTTTGCCCTTCTACTTGGAGAATAATATGAGTCTCGCTACTGGTTTTAAAATAGCAATTAATTTCTCGGTAGATTCGACATCATACTTGCTCAAGCCAATTGAGGAGAAGAGGGTAGATACCCCTCAGGGGAGTTAGGAGTTAGGAGTTAGGAGTTTTGAGTTAGGAGTTAGGAGTTAGGAGTTAGGAGTTTTGAGTATAGTTAGGTTGGGTGCAGGGGCACGATAAATAATTGTGGTGATATGATAAATCTATAATTTGCGCCGTAACCCAAGATTTTATAAATTGTTTAAAGTGTCTCTTAGTCGTTGAGTTTATAGATTTTTGTAGTTTAAATAATTTCTATTTTCTTCACATCATTTGTTGGGTTACGTAAAGTCTCCAACGTCACTTGCTATAACGAGGGGTAGATACATTAGCGGTTTTTCTTTCTGTATAAATTTTAATTATTGTTTCATCATTCAAATCTACATTCTAGGGAATTAAAAACTTTCGCAGCTTTCTCTTGGGCATTTTTTCCGTTAGCAATAATATTAACGTTTCTTTCAATTCCGTTATCTGTGATTTTTGCCATATATCTAACCCCATCGAGCGGGATAGATTGCTCACCAAGGATATGTTTTCCCGCTTGAATCGAAACGGGTACTGATTTGCCGCATAATTCTTGGTTTTTTACTTTTACAGAAGTCGGAATAAAGCTACCTTGATATATTTCTTGAAGTGCAATATCTAATTTTAATGATTCCTCATCTTTAATTTGCTCGGTAGGTACTTTACTCATAAAAAGTGTAATATCTGGTGGGTTTTTGCGACTATTAATAATTGCGATTTTCTTAGAACCAAAATTTACACCAACTATCCCTTGAGAATCTCCAGGTATTTTATAATCAAATAAACTTCTTGCGATCGCTTCTGCTCTGGCTGGTGTAAACATGTTTTTTAAAACTTTACTTCCTAGACCAATCATCGCAGTACTAATCAGCCCAACTGCACCCATAACAATTAAAAAGATTTCCCATAATCGCACGGGATATTCGGGTGTCGAATTATTTGGATAATCACTAATACTTTCTTCTTTCATAGCGTTAATTTCTATAAGTAAAATTCAGAAGATATAGGAATAATATTTGATTTTTTAAATCTACGTAGGATGTGTTGAGCGTAAGCCGTAACGCACGTAATGCACCATAACTAATTCAAATCAACCCCCAAAAAACGATTAAAAAATCGAGTTCTCCAAACGACTCGCAAAATTAAACACCATTCCAATGCAACTAATACTAAAAATAAACAATCTTGCCAAGTTAAAGGTGCTAACTCAAAGAAATTTCGTAGTGGAGGAATAGCAAGAGTTAGCATAAAAATGACGAATAATACTAAAGTGGCAATTGTATATCGCCAATCTTTACTCAGAGGTTCAGCACCAACCCAAAACCTAGTAGGAGGTTTGAGAAAAGGTAATAAAAATAGATGACATAAAACTAAAATTGTCACTAAAGCTGTGCGGGGAAGGGTATAATCAACCTCACTAAATTCCCTACCAGGTGGTAAATCTAAAATTGCTCTAACTAAATAAAGTAAATATACCAACAGCGCAACTAATGTCATTGTTAACGTTGCTGGTACTGTAAAATGTAACAAAGAACGCACCATACTTTTGTATTTTTGGACTTCTCCAGCTTTTGCCCAAATTGGAAACACTGCTGTTGGTAATCCCACACCAAACATGGCTAATAATGCACTATGTTTATTGATTAATGGAAAACTATCAGCAACCATTCCAGTCGAAAAAATTAATAAAGCAACACAAAATACCCTAACTATAAATAATGCCAGGGAATCCCGAATCCCATTCCGGATTCTTTGCCCTTCCAAAAACGCAAATGGCAGAGCAGCAAAAGAATCTTTAAGTAAGATAATATCAGCCACACCTCTAGTTGCTTTACTACCGCTTTCCATCGCAATTCCCAATGATGCTTGTTTGAGGGAAAGAATATCATTTACCCCATCACCAATCATGGCAACATAGTTACCTTGCTCCCGTAATATTTTAACTAATCTTGCTTTTTGTTCGGGTGTAATTCGTCCAAAAATAGTACAAGCATCAGCAACTTGGGCAAACTGCATGTCATCCATTATCCCTAACTCTAAACCGGAAACTAACTGGATATCATCGCTCAAACCAGCTTGCTTTGCGATCGCAGCTACCGTATCTGGATTGTCTCCCGAAATAATTTTCAGGTTTATTCCCGCTTTCCGGAATGTATGTAGGGTGTCTGTGACATTTGCGCGTAATTCATCGCTAAAATGGATTATCCCCAAGGTTGTCAACGACTCAGGTACGATCGCTTGTGCAGATTCATTACTAATGGCATGAATATCTTCGCTGTAAGCAAACAATAAAACCCGTAACCCTTGTTTAAATCCTTCCTCAATAAAAAGATTCGCTTCTGGTGAAAGTGTTACAGATTTTGCTAATATTTCCGGTGCTCCTAAAACAAAAACACCAGCATTAGGAAAATCATCAAAAGCGATCGCACTCCATTTTCGAGCAGAGGAAAAGAGAATTTCAGCTTTTACCGAACGAGTTTTACCACTACACACAGACGCGATCGCATCACTAGTTTTATTTGGTGCAGTTGTATTTGCAACATAATCCCCCAACTTCTGCCGCAGTTCAATTTCCGTAATTCCAACTGGATGAACCTGCTGCAATCTCATCTGATTGCTCGTTAATGTCCCCGTCTTATCCAAACAAAGTATATTCACATGACTCAGTGATTCCACGGCATTAGCTTGTTGAATCAATACATCCTGCCCTAACATCCTCACAGCTGCGGTTCCGTATGCCAAAGTAATCGCAATCAGCAACCCACTAGGAACTAAACCAGCCACCACCGCAGCATGTTGGACAATATCCGCTAAGGTGTAAGAACGACTAGTAAAGCTAATACCGACCAAAATCCATAAAAAACAAGCAAGCAGCAGTAAAATCCGAATTACTAAATTAATTTCCTCTTGTAAAGGTGTATAAACATGGCGAAAAGCCTTAGCACTAGAAGTTAACTTATAAGCTACCGTTTCCGTTCCCACCTTCGTAGCTTCAAAACAAGCGCTTCCCGTCACGCAGACAGTTCCCGAATAGACCGTATCTTTTTCTACTTTAGGAATTAAATCGGATTCCCCAGTTAGTAAGGATTCATCAACATCAATCCGTCCCTTACCAACAACAATACCATCAACTAAAATTTGGTCTCCCGCAGTCGCAACCAAGATATCGCCTTGGACAATTTCACCGGGGTCAATGTCATATTTTTTACCTCCGCGAATCACAGTAGCTTGAGGACGATTGAGTAAAGCAATTTCGTCTAACTTGTGTTTTGCGGAGATTTCCTGGAGAACAGCAATAATAACACCGCTAAAAATAATCACGACAACAAGAAAAGCATCGCTGTAGCGACGTAGCAGAATCATGACAGCGCTAATCGCAAAGAAAACTATATTAATAAAATTGAATATATTTTCGTTGAGAATTTGACGATAGGAGCGACTAGTTTGCAGACAGACATTATTGCCCAAACCCTCTATACGTCGCTGTTTGACCTCTTCCTCTGTTAACCCTTGCTCGTTGAAAATATGACGCTCCATAGTTATTCAAGTGTAAAGAAAGAAGTTTCGGCTTGCCGATTCAACTTGCGATTCGACTTGCCTAATATACAGCCTGTATTCTGTAAATAAGTTATTATTACTCCCCAAGACATATTATTTGCGATCGCTAGAGTCTGGATTTTATCTGTTTTACTTCGTTGGTGGCAACATCAATTAGTTTGAATCAGCAGGCAGTTTGTACCGACTCTACTGGTAATATCGTGTTTTCTGGAAGAAATGCCCTGAGTGTTTTTACTTATTTACAGCAGAATTCAGAAGTAAAATAGCTTTATATATGGCTTTTGGATTGTTTGACTGTAGCTCAATATAATTGCAACCTGCTGTATCTGAAGTTTTGGGATGAAGCTACAAGTTTGGAGCGATTTATGTATTGAGTTAGCAATATCTAAAGTTTCCTGTATCTTTCTCTACCTACGTACATAGTCGCTACAAAATATTATTGAGATGCATTAAAAATATTCAAGACCAAATGCGTGATCGCTCGTCTAGTAAAAAATTCTCACTTAAGCTATTTCTTTATTCTCTCTGCGTCTACCTTCGGAAGCTGCTCCGCATCTATGGCGGTTTAAAATATTGAATAGTTGAGTATTAACTGAACCTTATTGGGTTATAGGTTGTCCGCTTATCGATCTGTTCAGAACCAAGACTTGGGGGATTCTCCCCCAAACCCCCTCCAAAAAAGTCGTTGTTAGTTTTAATCCCTGATAGGTATTATTTTAAATTGCAATGACTAACTTGGGTACGTCCATGTTTTATTGGTAAAGTTTCAATCCCTGATAGGGATTATTTTAAATTGCAATTAGCAGCAGTTACTTGAGCCTCAGTAATTCCACCACGTTTCAATCCCTGATAGGGATTATTTTAAATTGCAATACTACTACTCTTCACTACGTACTACTTTCTCTATGTTTCAATCCCTGATAGGGATTATTTTAAATTGCAATTAGATATAGTTTCTAAGTTGGCTCAAATTCTCTACGTTTCAATCCCTGATAGGGATTATTTTAAATTGCAATCAGCAATGAGTTCCTCGAAAGCATAGGTTGGAGGTTTCAATCCCTGATAGGGATTATTTTAAATTGCAATTGGCGCGATCGCGTTTGAATCAGCAGCAGCTTTGCGGTTTCAATCCCTGATAGGGATTATTTTAAATTGCAATGAGCAATACAGAAGAAGCATTCGCGGTATTTGAGTTTCAATCCCTGATAGGGATTATTTTAAATTGCAATACATACCGGACATTGGCTTTCAAGGATATTTTGAGTTTCAATCCCTGATAGGGATTATTTTAAATTGCAATTTCGGGCACTGTTCGTCGTGCAGTTAGCTTTTTTAAGTTTCAATCCCTGATAGGGATTATTTTAAATTGCAATTTACATCGGCAACAAATAAATATTCAACATAAAAGTGTTTCAATCCCTGATAGGGATTATTTAAATTGCAATTCTAATATATTGCTTCAATCTTAGGCTTTTCTGCTAAGTTTCAATCCCTGATAGGGATTATTTTAAATTGCAATAACAGGTTTTTCCTGGGGTTACAGCTAAAGCTGGGTTTCAATCCCTGATAGGGATTATTTTAAATTGCAATTTGGCTTCAACAAGGTAATGATTTGATTATTTCTCGTTTCAATCCCTGATAGGGATTATTTTAAATTGCAATCCTCTGCAACGTTATCATTCTTCCCAATGCGATCGGTTTCAATCCCTGATAGGGATTATTTTAAATTGCAATCTAGAAAACGAGCTTTTTAAACCTCAAGAATAAGTTTCAATCCCTGATAGGGATTATTTTAAATTGCAATCTGAAAATAGTTTATGTGCATGGCAAAAAGCCATGGTTTCAATCCCTGATAGGGATTATTTTAAATTGCAATTGGTGATTAGGAAGTCGCAAGCTAAGTCTGGAATTGGTTTCAATCCCTGATA
>JAAUPE010000023.1 GCA_012034595.1 Calothrix sp. CSU_2_0
TGATTGCAACACATCCAATGGTAGAGACGTAGCACTGCTACGTCTCTACAAATATCTATCTGTCGCGTTGTTTTTTTCAAATTGGTATAACTTTTTAATTGCAGTCCTTAAATAAGTTACAGTCTAGCAACGCATTTTATCAAGTTATTTTTACACGGCTCCTCATTACTAATCATTTAATCATTTAGGTACTGTAAGGTACGACAGGTTTGAGCATTAGCAAGAACCAGAGAGAAGTTGGTGGGAGATTTATTCTTCCACCAAGCTACCCTTTAGAGAACGTCTAGTCTACGGCAGCGCTCCACTGACGATGTAGCTTGCTTTCACGTTGCGCTCTGCGCTTCCCGCAGGGTAATGGTACATGGGAATAATCTAGATATATTAATGCTTCTAGCTGAAGTTGACACCAATACTTTGGCAGAGATTCTGTGTTGTATTAAGTGGTTACGCAAAATTAAATATATACTGCGATTGCTTCGTTCCTCGCAATGACGAGGGTTTGAGATTTTCGGAAAGTATAAATATTTTTGCACTACCACTTAAATCCACATCCCTAACCAATAACTAATTATGCATTGCCCGCGCCAACTCTGCTGCAACTTCAGGACGGGAAAACTCTGGTGGTGGCAGTTCTCCTCGACGCAGCATTTCCCGCACCTTAGTACCCGATAAATGTACCCTTTCTTCAGGAGTGCTAGGACTAGTTTTTGTTGTTGCCATCTGCTTAGTACGCAAACAATAGAAAGCATGTTCAAACATCATCGGGGTAATACCCAATTCCCCAGGAGCAAACTCATCGAAAATATATTGCGCGTCATAAGTGCCGTAATAGTCACCAACACCCGCATGATCGCGTCCAACGATAAAATGGGTGCAACCGTAATTTTTGCGAACTAGGGCGTGGAAAATCGCTTCCCTGGGACCAGCATAGCGCATTGCCGCCGGATTAATCGCCAGAATCACCCGCTCCTTAGGATAATGATTTTCTAACAAAATTTCATAGCAGCGCATCCGCACATCCGCAGGAATGTCATCTTCTTTTGTCGCACCAACCAAAGGATGTAAAAACAAGCCATCAACGGTTTCCATCGCGCATTTTTGAATATACTCGTGGGCACGGTGAATAGGGTTACGGGTTTGGAACCCTACGATAGTTCGCCAACCCTTCTCTGCAAACATTTTACGAGATGCGGCAGGGTCAATTTGATATTTAGGGAATAGGGGATGGGCATCCCGTTGAAAAAGCAACACATCACCTGCAAGATTTACTACACCCTGGTTGTAGAGAACCTTAACACCAGGATGCTTGTCATCATCAGTGCGGTAGACTTTGACAGCTTCGTGTTTTTTATCGTATGTATACTTCTCGGTTAGATGTAATACCCCAATATACTTACCTGCGGGATTATCCAAACGCACGTAACTACCTTCTTCGAGCAATGCTGCCACATCTGCCGATACGGATAAAGTTACAGGAATTGACCAAGCAGTACCATTGGCAAGGTGCATATCTTCGACAACACCATTGTAGTCAGCTTGGTTCATGAAGCCAGTCAAAGGGCTAAAACCACCAATGGCAATCATTTCCAAATCAGATACGGCACGTTCATCGAGTTGAACGCGGGGTAAAAAATCAGCCTTCGAGAGAAATTCTTCTTTTTGTACGGAAGTGGCGATGCGGTTGATTAACTCCCCTCCGTGGGGTGCAATGGCTTGTTTCTGGTGGCTTAATGTCATTTCCTGGGTGCGATCGCAATTGGCTAAATTATTTTATTTCAATATATTTACTAACTTATCAAAATCTTGGTACGTAAAGAAAAAATAATGAAAAGAAAAATAATATCCGCGATCGCTTGGGTAAAGATGGAGACGACCGGGTTTTAGATAGATTAGAAGAGATGCATAAATCTGAACAAAATCGTGCGGAGGAAAAATGCACTATCGCTATAGTATGGTTATCCAATGGTCAGATGAGGATAAGTGCTATTTGGTACACTTACCAGAATTTCCTTGGCAGAAATATCACACCCACGGCAAAACCTACGAGGAAGCGGCAAAACATGGACAAGAAGTCATTGAGTCGCTGATTGAATGGTATCAAGAACAGGGAAGAATATTACCCGAACCAATCGCTTTACCAGAAAAACCCTTAAAAGTTGCATAATTTTAATTAAAATTTACCCCTCCCGCTCGATTCTAGAAGGGGTAATTTTGGCTGGTCAAAACTTCAATCAAACTGCTCAATTATCCCACCACCAAGCACCTTTTCGCCGTCGTACCACACCGCCGCTTGCCCTGGTGTAATGCTAAACTGTGGCTCATCAAATACAATCCGCACGCGGGAATTTTCCAAAGGTACTACCGTCACTGGTACTGCCTTTGTTCGGTATCTCACTTGTACTTCTGCCCGAATCGGACTTGATGGTTCGGCGATGGAAACCCAATTTACCCGATTTACCGTACATTCAGCCTTAGTCGCTTTGGTGCGATCGCCAACAACAACCCTGTTATTAGCTGCATCAATGGAAATTACATACAACGGTTCTGCTGCGGCAATTCCCAAACCTTTCCGTTGTCCAATGGTGTAATGATGGATGCCATCATGTTTACCCAAAACTTTACCATCAACATCAACGATTTCCCCTTCCTTGGGGGCAAGATACTTGTCTAAAAAAGCACGCATCGAGCCATTACTTTCCACGAGGCACAAATCTTGACTTTCAGGCTTATCGGCGGTTTCTAGTTCTTTTTCCGCAGCAATTCGCCGGGTATCAGTCTTTTGTAATTCACCCAAAGGGAAAACAACGGCAGCGAGTATATCTTGTGCCAAATCGTAGAGGAAATATGTTTGGTCTTTGTTTCTGTCAAATGCCCGCATCAATTCGTATCGTCCCGTAGCTGGATTAAAGTTGATCCGAGCATAATGTCCGGTGGCGATTTTATCGCAGTCCAAATTTTCTCTGGAATAGTGGAGCATGGGAGCAAATTTCACAGATTTATTGCACTGCGAACAAGGCAACGGTGTAATACCCGCGCTGTAACCCGTTACCAAATAATCGACAATATATTTTTGAAATACCTCACGGATATCGACTACGTGATGGGGAACACCTAGCTGTTCGCAAAGTTTCGCAGCATCTACCATTCCTTCAGAGCAGCACTGACCTTTCCCTTTCATCAACCAAAGGGTCAAACCAATGACTTCATAGCCCTGATTTTGGAGAAGTGCGGCGGCTGTTGAACTGTCAACGCCGCCAGAAAGACCAACGACGACTTTTTTCATCACCGTGATTTTGCCCTAGTTATCCTTTCTAAAATAACATTATTGATAGAAAAAGTCCGAAAAATTATGCTTTATTCTTTTCTGTTTATTTTATTACCTATTTCTAAATATTATCGGGGTCTACACCTAGAGAACGTAATTTTTCAGCTAATTTATCGGCGCGTTCTTCGGGTGTGAGCAAACGCTTTCCATCTTCTTTATACCAGTACAACCATTCTCGTGTAATACCTTGGTAAATTCCCCGTTCTATGCCGATTCCCAAACCTATTTCCGGTAGCCAAATTGGATTTCCTAGAAGTAATTGATACTCGCCATTGACTAATTTATAAACTTCCAAACGTGCCTTTCTCCGACGACTCGGATTGTAAACGACGTAATATAAGACTTCTAATTTGGCATATTCATTTTTCTTAGTTGAATACTCACCACGATAAGTTTGCGATACAACCTCTAGTGCCAAAATCGGAACTTGCTCTTCTTCCCAAATAGCATAACTCAGACGAAGATTCTCATCCCAATATCTCTCAACCCCCAAACTCAGAAACCCATCCGGTACGATCGCAGGTAAATTTGGGTCATAATAAACACCCATATCGACTCCAAAAAACCAGTCCATCCTCTCTGACCAAGCCATTGCTAAGACAGCCTTAAGTAAACTTGGAATTAAATCTTGGAGTTCGTTATCCACGGGGGTATCATCAGAGTCGGGCAATTCTTCAGAAGAAGGAAAGCAAGATAAAGGATTGTACTCTAGCATGGTTGTTCAAGGGTTTTGACAATCCAGGATATTTGGCTATTTCAAATTTTATTCACATTTTAACTCGAACTAACTCAAAAAAATAAGGTGAGCAATGCCCACCCTATATATATAAATGCTAATTTGAAAAATTAAAGATTATGAGATATTTTTTAATTCCTAACTCATAACTTCTAACTTTAAACTAAGCAAAAGCTGCGGTTTGTACGTCATTGTTAGCAAGCAAATCTTGCAACTCTTCCGCGTCCACAGTTTCCTTGTCAACCAGCATTGCTGCAAGTTGATCGAGGACATGCTTATTACCAACTAATACATGCTTGGCGCGATCGTAAGCTACATCAACTAACTTGCGGACTTCCCCATCAATTGCCGATGCGGTTTCTTCCGAGAAGTCCCGTTCTGACATGATATCCCGTCCCAAGAACATGTTACCTTGCTGGCGACCAAGGGCAACGGGTCCGAGTGTATCGCTCATCCCGAAGCGCATCACCATTTGCCGAGCTACCCGTGCGACTTGTTGTAAGTCTCCAGAAGCACCTGTAGTTACTTCCTCGTCACCAAAGATTAATTCTTCAGCAATACGTCCACCCAAGGCAACTGCCATTTGATTTTCCAAATAAGAGCGGCTGTAAAGTCCGCTATCCATTCTGTCTTCGGAAGGGGTAAACCAGGTTAAACCACCTGCACGACCGCGAGGAATGATGCTAATTTTTTGTACGGGGTCATAGTCGGGCATTAATGCACCAACTAATGCGTGTCCAGCTTCGTGGTAAGCTACCAATAGCTTGCGGCGTTCGCTCATCACCCGGTCTTTCTTCTCTGGACCAGCTAAAACGCGATCGATCGCATCGTTAATTTCGTCCATCGAAATTTCCGTCAAGTTGCGACGTGCTGCCAAAATTGCCGCTTCGTTGAGCAAGTTGGACAAGTCTGCACCTGTAAAGCCAGGACTACGACGGGCAATTCTGTCGATATCTACATCTTTACCTAATGTCTTACCGCGTGCGTGAACCTTGAGGATTTCCACACGTCCAGCGTAGTCGGGACGGTCTACAACTACTTGACGGTCAAAACGTCCGGGACGCAATAAGGCAGCGTCGAGTACGTCGGGACGGTTGGTAGCTGCGATGATGATGATTCCGGTGTTACCTTCAAAACCATCCATTTCGGTAAGTAACTGGTTCAAGGTTTGTTCGCGTTCGTCGTTACCACCACCTAAACCAGCACCACGCTGACGACCTACTGCGTCAATTTCATCGATGAAGACGATACAAGGTGCGTTTGCTTTTGCTTGCTCAAATAAATCGCGGACGCGGGATGCACCCACACCAACGAACATTTCCACAAATTCCGAACCGGAGATGGAGAAGAACGGTACACCTGCTTCACCAGCAACTGCACGTGCTAGCAGGGTTTTACCAGTACCAGGAGGACCGACTAATAATACACCTTTAGGAATTTTTGCACCAACTGCGGTAAAGCGATCGGCGTTTTTGAGGAAGTCTACTACTTCATTCAGTTCGAGTTTAGCTTGGTCGATACCCGCAACGTCACCGAAGGTAACTTGGGTTTGGGGTTCCATTTGTACCCTGGCTCGCGATTTACCAAAGTTCATCGCTTGGCTACCGGGACCATTTTGAGCGCGACGCAGCAGGAAGAATAAACCTACTAATAGCAATACTGGGAAAAATAAGCTGCTAAGTGCCTTGAACCAGAATCCTTCGTCGGTTTGGGGCAATACGCTAATATCTACTTTTTTCTCGGCAAGCGTATTAATTAATGTTTGGTCGTCATTTACCAAGGTGACTGCAACTTGGTTGCCGTTTTGAGTTTTGACGATCGCACCACTGCGATCGGCATAGAGTTTGACTTGAACGACGTTACCTTTGTCAACTTCTTCTAGAAATTGGCTATAACGCCATGTGTCTCTATTTGGAGGCTTTTGGTCAAAGAATGCTGTCCCTAACGCAATCACAACTATAAACAGTAGGGCGTATAGACCCGCATTTCTCCATCTTTTGTTATTCACCGAGGTCGATCCTCCTGTACTTTTTATGCATTTCTCTTAACGTAGAGAATTACGTTGTCTCTTCTGGGAATGGAAGCTAGTAATTAAGAATTATATTAACTTATCTTAAGGTATCGCATAATGCCTTAATTTTCATGTACCAAGAAAAATTCTGTGTTTGTTGGGGATCGAGTCGCTGGGATTGTAATTATAGCCAGGTTGTAAGGTATGTGCTTGGGTACTTCTGGACGGTTTTCACTACAAAGTGCCTGTTTCGTTGTTCTTCAGAGTCGGACTAGGATTGTTAACTGCAGATTTTTTAGATAGCTTTAATTATCAAAAAAAATAAACTGATAAATGGCAAGATTGGAAAGATTAAGCTTTGGAAGGTTCTAAACCAAAAGTTTTCGTAGCTTTAAGGCAAAATGCTAATATCAACACCCTTACTGGTAAGCTTGGAAATTAATGTCGGGTCGTCTTTCAAATTGACAATCACACTATCGCTAGTTTTTGGTTCGACTAAAGCCACTTTCCGATCTTGGCTAATTTTGACTGATGCGACGTTGCCTTTTTCGACTTGCTGGATAAACTGGCTGTAATCCCATGATTTGCGTTTTGATGGTGGTTTGTCAAAAAAAGCTGTCCCTAATGCAATACAGACAATAACTAATAAGCACAATGCAAAATAGCGCATATTGTTGTACACCTTTCTATTAGTGGTTTATCTCCAAAGTATTGTAGAATATTCCCACTTTGCTTTAGATACTTACAGAAATAAAATATTCCGACCATCGATTTACCATATCATTATTAAGGGCGGGAAAACCCCGCCCCTACAATCAATTTGGTCAATATATTTATTGTTTGCTTATAAAAACATTTTTTGTAACTGTTTTAAACAACGATGGTGAGGATTATATTTTAATGTGCTTGTAGGTTGAATAATGGTGTGAATAGGGATAATTTCGACTACAGAATTACTGTAAGCGATCGCTTCTAAGCTATTTACTAATTCTGGTGTCCAGGGTTGTTCGCGAATCTGTTGGTGTTGGTTCGTGAAAGCATTGAGAAGGTGCGATCGCATGACTCCCGGTAATATTTTCCCATCAGTTGGAGGTGTCCACCAATATCCATCTTTCCATCCCCAAAGATTACCTGTTGTGGTTTCTAGCCAATTCCCCGATTCATCTACAAATATCGCTTCCTGAGAATTATAATTTTCAGCTATTGATTTGGATAACCAAGATGTGAGATAATTCCCTGTCTTGTAATTGGCTAGCGATCGCTTTAAGGTGGGTGATTTGCACCATGGCGATAAATCTGAACTGGCAATGATTGCTGAAATTCCGTTTTTTGTCTTTCTGCTAAATCTTGGGGTAGATTTCTCCCTGTTATCCATTCTTTACCATCTGGAAAAACCGTAATTCGCAGCACGGGAAAGTGTTGTTTCATGACTTGGCAACCTTGGTATATTTGGTTGTAGTTGGGTTGCTGCCAGTTGAGATGTGGATTGAAAAAATCTATAGAAGTTTTAATGCGTTCAATGTGCATTTCCCAGTTTGTGAGAGGGTTGCTGAGGGAGTTATTGTAAATTCGCAGCGTTGTAAATGTAGTCGCACCGTAAAGTAAACCTGGATTATTAATATCGAGTTCGATGGTTTGGGAATTAATTAATTTATTGTTATACCAAAAATAAATTTAACCTCTTATATTCAAATTTAAATATTTGTTTGCTTGCTGAATCTGTCTGCTTCAGAATAATAATTACTAGCAAATGCTTTATCAGCTTTTTGCTAATTTGCTTCTGACTCCTCCCCATCAAGAAATAATTACAAAAGCTAATTTTGTGAGAATTAACTAACTAAATTAACTAACGCATTTTGTGGTTCTCAATTCCATTGCATCAGAAATAAAACACGAACCACCATATTTATTGAGGACATTACGAATTACCTCAGATGCGATCGCAATTTTTCGGGTTGACAAAAGGCAATAATATAGACATTATCGAGCATTGTCATCGCTAAATCGTGCTTACCATCTTGCCGTCTACTTGTTCCAGCAACATCACGAATTACCGTACAACCTTCGATTTCTGCTTTTTCTAAACCTTGTAAAATTTTTCCGAGTTCAACGTAGTTGGCAATGATTTCAATGCGTTTAACTGGCAACATAATTTGTAATTTTTCTCTCAACTTATTTCCCAATCTATACCCAAATTTATATCCTAAATCTATGTCCAAAAAATATTAATTATGTACAAATAAAGTGGGATTCCAATAATAATATTAAAAGGGAAAGTTACTGCCAGAGCAGTTGATACATAAAGACTGGGATTTGCTTCGGGAACGGTAATTCGCATCGCTGCGGGTACAGCAATATAGGAAGCACTTGCACACAACACCGAAAACAATAAGGTATCTCCCTGCTGCAAACCGATCAATTTAGCGATAGATAATCCGATGACTGCATTAACAACGGGAGTAATTATAGCAAAGGAAATCAGGAAAACCCCTGTTTTTTGCAAATCTTTGATTCTTTTAGCTGCAACAAGTCCCATATCAAGTAAAAAGAAGGTAAGAACTCCGTAAAACATGTCTTGGGTAAAGGGTTTTAATTTTTCCCAACCACTTTCTCCAGTTAATAAACCCATCACTAAACTACCGACAAGCAAATACACAGAACTGTTGAGAGTCGCTTCGTGCAATACTTCCTTCCAAACAAACTCACTTTTTTCCTGTTTGACTGCAAATACATTCACTAAAATTAAACCGATGATAATTGCTGGGGATTCCATCAGTGCCAAAGCTGCCACCATAAAACCATCAAAGCTAATATTCAGTTGGGTTAGGAAGGAACCTGCGGTAATGAAAGTGACTGCACTAATTGAACCGTATGTCGATGCGATCGCAGCTGCATTATAAGCATCAAGTTTCACCCTGAGAATAAAAAAGCTGTATATCGGCACTATTATTGACATGAATACTGCTGCTAGTATTGTCAAAACTACGTCTTGACTCACACCACTTTTAATCAGTTCCACTCCTCCTTTAAACCCAATCGCAAATAATAAGTATAAGGAGAACAACTTAGGTAAAGGAGGAGGAATTTCTAAATCTGATTTGAGAAATACTGCGAGCATCCCTAAGAAAAAAGCTAAAACTGGTGGATTTAAGATGTTTGATAATATAAGACTGACATCCATAATCCACTAAATCCTTTTCGTGCGATCGTTTAATAATTGTTTCTAAGTTAGTTTTGCACGATATGGGAGAATTGCGATAGTTAGGGGTATATTTTTTGCGCTTCAACTAGCCCGATTTATCGTAAATATTTTTGTCCAGTTACTTAGGAATGAGAATTTAATAACTTACATGTATTTGTGGTACGGGCATCTTGCCCGTTGTAATATTCTAAGTGCAGGCAGGATGCCTGCTCCACAAGAAAAATTGCACTTTATTTAATCCACATTCCTTAATAACTTTTAAATAAACCCGGAATATTTGTAGAGACGTAGTACTAATACGTCTCTACAAATCAAAAAATTGTAACGGTTCTAAGTTGATTTGAATATATGTTGCGATTGAGTATACCGTAGGGAAATAGACGGTTATTTGCCCTAATTTATTTGCCCTAATTTATTTGCTCCACTTGGAAAATTCTTGTACAAATTGTCCTAACGATAATAAATTAACACGCCGATCGTTATGGGCAATTACTCTCTCAGATGGAGTATTATAACCCCAATCTGCAAGAAACAATTTCACATCATCTAAATCACTTTGTTGCTTAACTAATTGTAAAGTATTCAAACGGTCTTCAATAAACCACATACTAGCTTGCGAACCTCCAGCTTTCTGCTTCAATTCGCGTAAAATTTCATATTTGGGACGCTTAACTTCTTTGCCAAAAATAACTTCTCGTGGTAAATCTAAACCTTCTTTTTTCAGTAGCTTGTGGGCAAAGCGTCCTTCTTTTGTAGTGACAATATATAACTGTACCTCACTTGCCAAAATACTTCTAATTCTATCTGCCACACCAGGATAAAATCGATGTAAACTCATCCAATCTTCTAAATCGTTTTCAATCCATTCATCGCGCAATTTATCCAAACGCAATGCTATTTCTGAGGATTGCAAATTATGTCTAGATAGGATTGTTTTAGTTATACTTGACCAATCTTTAATAATCGTTTCTTCAGGTATTTCTTCTACCAATGCTTTGATTAAAACAGGCATTTCCCAACCTGTTTCAATCACTGGTCTAAGACTGTAGAATTTTGAAGCTAATTCATCTGATGCTATTTGCTTGGTTGATGCCCATATTTGACAATAAGTTCGCCATGCTACTTCAAAATATTCAACCATGCCATCACAAATTACACCATCAAAATCAGATGCTAAAATAGTAGGAATAATTGCCGTCATTTTTGTGTGCCTTAAACCAGACAGTTCCTGCCTTGATTAAAGTCTATTTAAATTAATTCGACAGTAATCTTGACAGCATTTACGATAGAAAGAACTAAAATTTGTCAATTTGAACCACACTCTAGCCGAAGAATATTCTAATTACTAAGTATAATAACTTAAATTTACCAAATTTTACCAGCTTTCGACTGCTACCATTTGAATACCAAGGTTGCAAAACACGAAAAACTGAGTTTGGTTCAATTTAAACAATTCTCACTGTATTATAAATTGATTTATTTTTTTAATTAAATTTAAAGTTATTGCTTCAACTTTTAGGTTTCAACTTTTAGGTTTTAACTTGCGACTTAGATGACTGGTAAAAATACCATGCTGTGGACTAAAGAGTAATGCGATCGCAAATAATCCCGATACTACTAAGACAATAGCAGGACCAGAGGGAAAATTATAAAAATAACTCAAATACATACCACAAATACTCGAAAAGACACCAATAACTGCTCCCAAAATCATTACTTGATGCAATCTTTTGACTAATAAATAGGCTGTTGCACCTGGAGTTATGAGAAGTGATAAAACTAAGATGACTCCAACAGCCTTCATACTAGCAACAATTGTTAAAGAAATTAATACCATCAGTCCAAAATTAAGCCGATTTACAGGTAAACCTGCGGCTTGGGCACCTTGGGGGTCAAAAGTGTAGAATAATAGTTCTTTATAGATTGCAAAAACAATTATTAAGACAATTACGGCAATAATCGCAGTATCACGAACTTCATCAGCAGTCACACTTAAAATATTACCAAATAAAAAATGATTGAGGTCGATTTTATTACTTTTTTGAATAACAGTAATTAGCGTCACCCCAAGGGCAAAAAAAGCCGAAAATACTATCCCCATTGCCGCATCCTCTTTAATTGGCGATCGCGCACCAATCCAAGCGATAGCCATTGTACTGATAACACCAGCAATAAAAGCACCAACAAAGATATTACCACCGAGAATAAATGCGATCGCAAGTCCTGGAAGTACCGAATGGCTGATTGCATCCCCTAATAAAGCCAGTCGTCGCACCATCAAATAGCTACCAACTACAGCACACAATAACCCTACCAGTATCGCCACAATTAGCGATCGCTGCATAAATCCATATTGCAACGGTTCAATTAATGATTGCATTTTATTACATAGTTAATTTTTAATGGGGATTGGGCATTGGGCATTGGGGATTGGGCATTGGGCATTGGGCATTGGACAATAATAAATTAGTCAGAGTAATGATTACTCATGATTCTTAATTACTAATTACTAACTCTTAACTCCTAATTCTTAACTCCTAACTCCTAATTCTTAACTCCTAATTCCTAACTCCTAACTCCTAATTCCTTTTAAGCCGCATTTCCAAAATACATAACTCTGCCATCATAAGCACGATACAAATTCTCTTCCGTCAACACATCTTCACGAGAACCCGCAGCAATTAATTCCTGATTCAATAAAATCAAATCGTCAAAATTATTAATAGATTGACCCAAATCATGATTAACAACTAAAACAATTTTGCCCTCATCAGTAAGCTCGTGGAACACATCAAAAATTACCGACTGCGTTTTTTGGTCAATTCCCACAAACGGTTCATCAAAACAGAAAATTTCCGCTTCCTGCGTCAAAGCACGAGCTAAAAAGACACGTTGCTGCTGTCCACCTGAAAGCTGTCCAATTGGGCGATGAGTAAATTCACTCATTCCCACCCGTTCCAAAGCATCTTTTGCAACTCTATTACTCACCGTAGAAAACTGCCGTAACCATCCAGTCTTCTTCACCCTACCCATCATCACCACATCCCAAACCGTCGCAGGGTAGCTCCAATCGATTTGACTGCGTTGCGGTACATAAGCAACCTTATCTAACTGTTCCGATAAAGGCTTAGTTTGATATATCACCCTGCCGCGAGTCATCGGGACTAACCCTAGCATCGCTTTCATCAGCGTACTTTTACCCGCACCATTGGGACCATATATACCCGTCAACCTTCCTGGTTTGACTTCGCAGCTAATATCTCGCAAAGCTGCTTGCGTGCGGTAATACACACTAATATCGGTAACATTAATCCCGAAAACAGCACCAGCGTCTAACTTAGCTAATGCCTTTTTTACTGGTAATTTGCCAGCTTTTAACCAATTTTGATGATTTTGTGTCCCTAAATTATCTTCCATAATTTACTTCGATTACGGGTGATTGAATAATCCTTTACTCAAGCTTACTATAAAAATGAAAGAATTATGATAACATCTATAATCGGGAGTAATGTTTAACATCAGCAAAAATAATACTTGCGAGGGAAGGCAATAGTATTTGTCAAGGCAAAAGTAAAAGTCATGCCATTTCCGATTTGGATGTGGAGTCTTCCTTCCTCCCTGCTTGTATATTGATAGTTTTTTCCTTTTAACCTTCCTCTAATGATGAAAAATAGATTTATCGCACTTTTTGCGATCGCATTTACTTTATTAGGTTGTACCGAAACCAACTCCAACTCTGCCACATCCAAAAGTAGTGGAAAACCGTTAGTTGTTGCGACTAGCACTATTCTTGCAGACTTAGCCGCAGAGGTTGGAGGTGATGAAATTGAACTGAAGGGAATATTACAACCTGGTTCCGATCCCCATACATACGAACCTGTACCCGGAGATAGTCGTTTTTTAGAAGAAGCGAATTTGATTTTGTATAACGGTTACAACCTCGAACCGGGAATTATCAAAATGATGAATTCTGTAGGAGGAAAAGCGCAAAAAATGCCGATTGGGGAAGTAGTGAAACCGTTGCAACTCGATGAAGGCAAGGGTGAAATAGTTCCCGATCCCCATGTTTGGGGAGATGTGGAAAATGCGATCGCAATGACGAATGCGATTCGTGATGAGTTAGTTAAATTATCTCCTGAAGACAAAGAGGAATTTAGTCAGAATGCGACTAAACTAATTGCGGAATTGAAAACACTAGATACATGGATAACCCAACAAATTCAGACCATTCCCCCAGATAAACGCAAACTAGTCACTACCCATGATGCATTTCAATATTATGGACGTGCTTATAACATTGCGATCGCAGGTACATTAATTGGTATTAGTACCGAAGAACAACCGAGCGCTCAAACTGTGCAAAACTAGTTGATGACATCAAAAAAATCGGTGTACCCGTAATATTTGCCGAAACTACAATTAACCCGGCTTTAATTACTACAGTTGCCAATGAAGCCGGAGTAAAATTAGCTCCACGTCAATTATTTTCTGATTCAATTGGTGCAAAAGGAAGTGAAGGTGACACATATATAAAAATGATGAAAACTAACACTCAAACAATAGTTGAAGCTTTAGGAGGACAATATACAAAAGATAATTAGTTCAAAATTACTACAATTTTTCAGAATTCTGCTACACTAAACCAACGATAGATTAAAATACAGAATTATATTTTAAGTCAAAAACCTTCACATGATTGAAATACAGCGTCCTATTGGTGTAGACTTGTTCGCGGGTGCGGGTGGAATGTCGCTTGGATTTGAGCAGGCAGGATTCGACATACTTGCTGCTGTCGAGATAGACCCCGTACATTGTGCAACACATGAATTTAATTTTCCATTGTCGTCAGTTTTATGTAAGAGTGTAGCAGAAGTAACTGGTGAAGAAATTAGGAAATGTTCAGCTATTGGAGAAAGAGAAATAGGTGTAGTTTTCGGAGGTTCTCCCTGTCAAGGTTTTTCAATGATTGGTAAACGCGCTTTAGATGACCCTCGTAACACATTAGTTTTTCATTTCCTAAGAATTGTTTTGGAACTTAAACCTAAGTATTTTGTATTTGAAAATGTACCGGGATTAACCATTGGAAAACATAAAACTTTTCTTCAAGAAATTATAGAAGAATTTAGGAAATCGAACTATGAAGTAGAAGCTAATTATTGTGTCCTCAATGCATCAAATTTTGGAGTACCTCAAGATAGATCGAGATTATTCTTACTTGGATGTCAGAAGGGTTTGACTTTGCCAAAATATCCTCAACCATTTACAAAACCTTTACTAAGTAGAAAATCAAAGTATATAGTAAACTCACCAGATTTAGTGAACTGCCCGACCGTTTGGGATGCTATTGGTGATTTGCCAGAAATAGAAAAATGTCCGGAATTACTTCGCAGAGACTGGGTGTTATCTGAATATGGAAAACCAAGTAATTACAGTAGTATTTTACGCGGATTACTTCACCTAGCAGACGATTATTCTTACGAGCGTATGTTTGATTCTAGAATTATTACTTCTAGTATTCGTACAAAGCATTCTTTGAAATCGGTAAAAAGATTTCAACAAACAAAGCCAGGAGAAACGGAAGCAATTAGCCACTTTTATAAGTTAAATAGTGATAGTATTTGTAATACCCTGAGAGCGGGAACTGCGAGCAACAAAGGTGCATTTACATCACCTCGTCCCATTCATCCTGTTATCCCTCGATGTATCACAGTTCGAGAAGCTGCCAGACTACATTCATACCCCGATTGGTTTCGCTTTCATGCAACAAAATGGCATGGTTTTAGACAGGTAGGAAATTCAGTTCCTCCTTTACTAGCAAAAGCCGTTGCGAAAGAAATCACTATCGCTTTAGGAATTAATCCTGTAAAACCGAAAAATAGAATCAACTTGGCTTCAGACAATCTATTAAAATTCAATATGTCTCAAGCGGCAGATTATTATGCTGTCTCAGCACATATTATTGAACCAAGAGTAAGAGAAGCTAAAAAGGTTTCTTTCGTTTGATTTTCAAGTATAACGAATAATAAATTTAGCTATGTCAAAAGTGGGAAGATACAGTGCTATTATTCTAGAAATCTTTCGACGACATTACCAGAATGATATTGATACTTTTGAGTTTGATCGTTCAGAAATAGAAGAAGTTGCACAAACATTAGAAATTAAGCTTCCAAAAAATATTGGTGATGTTCTCTATTCATTCCGCTTCCGTAAAGATTTACCAAAGGAAATAACCAGCACAGCACCAACTGGTTTGGAATGGGTAATTGAACTTGCTGGATATGGTAATTATAAATTTCGTCTTAGTCAGATTAACCGCATAAATCCTAATGTAAACCTAGTACATATTAAAATTCCTGATTCCACTCCTGAAATTATAACTAAGTACGCATTAAGTGATGAGCAAGCTCTTCTTGCTAAGGTACGTTATAACCGCTTAATAGATATATTTTTAGGAATCACAACTTATTCCTTACAAAATCATCTCCGGACAACTGTTCCTAAAATTGGTCAAATAGAAATAGATGAAATTTATGTGGGTATAAATCGCAATGGTACGCAGTTTGTAATTCCAGTTCAGGCAAAAGGTGGAGAAGATAAATTAGGAGTTGTTCAAACAAAACAAGATATTGCCTGCTGTAATGAAAAGTTTCCTCAGCTTGTTTGTCGTCCAGTATCAGCTCAGTTTACGGATGATAATATTATTGCTTTGTTTGAATTAGCGATACAAGAAGAGCAGATTAAGGTCGTTGAAGAAAAGCATTATAAACTAGTGTTAGCAAATGCAATTTCTGATGAAGAATTGTCCAACTATCAGAAGCGTGAGTGAGTAAATCTAATTACTGTAATATCAGCACAAAAATTAGTAAACCAATACAAATCACAAAGAATTACGATTTTGACTATTAATTATTCCCCTATCTGCTAAACTTGCAACAACTGCAATTAATTCTCCGGGTTCTACTGGCTTTGGTAAGTGTAATTGAAAACCTTCTTGAATTGCCCGCATCCGGTCTTCTGTACGAGCGTATGCTGTTAGCGCTGCCGCAGGGATGTTCCCACCCTCTTCGGGATTCATTCTACGTATTTTCCTGATTAGAGAGTATCCATCTTCACCTGGCATTCCAATATCGCTAACCAATACATCGGGTTTAGATTGGGAAATGTGTTCAAGAGCTTCGGCAACAGATGAGACTGCTTGTACCTGAGCTTGAGATTGTTGCAAAACAGTTGTGAGAAAGTCACGAGTGTCAGCTTCATCGTCAACAATTAGTACCCTTACTCCAGCAAGCGATGGGAATAGGGGTAGGGTAGGGGGTAGGGAAGGATATAGGGGGGATACAGGGGAATATTCTTCTTTGCGGTATAAAAGCGGTAACTTGACGGTAAATGTTGAACCTTTCCCCATCCCTGGACTTTCAATGCTGACGGTTCCACCATGAAGTTCGACGAGATGTCTAACTATAGCTAAACCTAAACCTAAACCACCATGATTTCTGGTACTGGAACTGTCTTCTTGACGGAAGCGATCGAAAACGTAGGGTATAAATTCGGGTTTAATCCCCATACCGTTATCGCAAACTTGGATGAGGAGGTTTTCCAGGTTTGCTTCTACAGATAGTTTAATTTCGACTTCTCCACCAGGATTGGTAAATTTGATTGCGTTTGCCAGTAGGTTCCAAATCACTTGTTGTAAGCGTTCGGCATCACCTGTGACAAATAGTTTGGGATAAAAAATTGGTGAGTGAGTTGCCGGAACGGAAACCGAACCCGGCAAAATAACGTAGTTTGCTTCTGCGAAGGGTGATTGAAGATGTTGATTTTGTCCTTGATTTTGCTTGTGAGTTTGTTTATTTAGGGAAACCACTTTTTGACTTGCTTCCCATTCAATATCACGGATCGAAAAGAGGATTTCGATTTCTTTAGCTTCGGCAGCAATGCGTACTGTATTTATGGCAGCTTCGATAATTGGGACTAAATTACATGAAGTGACATTGAGGGATAATTTCCCCCGAACAATCCGAGAAATATCTAATAAATCTTCAATTAATTGCTTTTGGGCACGGGAATTGCGTTCGATTGTTTCTAGTGCCTGAAGTTTTTTTTGCTTCATCGAGATTTGGACGAGTACGTAGTAATTGCGCCCATCCTAGTATTGCATTTAATGGCGATCGCAATTCATGGGAGAGGACTGCCAAAAATTCATCTTTAATCCGGTTTGCTTCCCGTAACTGCTCGGTTTGCTGTTGCAACGAACCAATTAACCGCGAACGTTCGATTGCGATCGCAATTTGGTCGCAAACTGCTTGCATCATGCCAATTTCGTTCTGACTAAAACGCGATCTAGTCAAACTACCAAACCCTAAAGTTCCAAATAAATTTCCCCCAGCAATCAATGGATAACTGGCAAATGCCGTTATTCCTAAACTGCGAATGCGATCGCTTTCAGGGGTAATTAATTTTTGTACATTTTCCAGGGCAATTAACTGACGTTCTGCTGCCGCTTTTCCACATACTCCTTGATTGAAATTCAATATCATTACTTGATTGGCAAATTCTTCATCGACTCCTTTATATGAAGCTAAATGTAATACTTGTTGGTTTTCATCTGCTAAATAATTAAAGTAGCAATCTAAACCTATTTGCTCCGACAAATTTTGGAAAACACTATCTAATAAGGCAATTGGTTTTTGACTCGATAACAAATCGCTGGCTGTACCAAACAACAATTGAAGTCGCTTATAACCCAAAGAAAGTGCTTTTTCTACATGCTTAATATTTCTAATATCCTGGAACATTAAAACACAAGTCGCAGCATGACCATGCATTGCTGGTAATCTATCAGCAAATATCAACAGCGAGCGAATACCTCCAGGAGTATGCCAGTCCATCTCGCAACCTTCGAGACGTTCACCACGGGCAACCCTCACCCCCGGCATTTTCTCGTTGGGAATGGGCTTGCCATCAGCATCGGTACAATAATAAACTGTATGGTATTCCTCCGCAGGTTTCCCCTTCGGAAATTCTCCACCAGCTAATTCATCTGCGGCATGATTGGCAAATATAACCTTTGCTGTTTCTGGTTCGATTAATAGCAATGGTGAAGGCATTAGATTCAGTAAATATTCGAGCCACTTTTGTTGATTTCGTAGAGTATCTTCGGCTTGTTTACTAGCAGTAATATCGTTATGAAAAGCAAGAATTTGGTGAAGTTCTCCACTGCTATTAAATACTGGCACGTATTTAATTAATGCTACCAAAGTACCATAATCTGGGAAGGTAATTGTTGCCTGGGTAGTTTGAGCTATACCTGTTTTTTGAACTGCAATTAAGCTATCTAAATAAGCTGAAGTCGCAGACAGTGGAAAAATTTCTTCATCGGTTTTTCCCAATATTTCCGCGTTAGTTTTACCAATAACGTGCAACCCCTGACTATTAACAAACTGTAAACGTCTTTGCGCGTCGTAGATACTGAATACATCGGGAATATTATCAGCTGCCAAGCGAAACCTTTCTTCACTTTGCTGTAAAGCTGCCTCAACTTGCTTACGTTCACTCAAATCCAAGATAAATGCTACCGATTCTTCCCGTTGTTCCCCCACCAATGTATAACCAACCAAAACGGGAATCCGAGTTCCATCTTTGCGGATATACTCTTTCTCATACGGCTTACAAGCACCATCTTTTTGAGCCTCAGCAATTCGCTCTTTATCTAACTGCCGATACTCCGATGGTGTAATATCAAGCCAGCGTATCCTTCCCGCTTCCAAATCTTGCCGACTATAGCCAATCATTCGCAAATATTCATCATTAGCATTGCGAACATTTCCATAAATATCCCCAAACAAAATGCCAATGACATTAGCTTCAACAAAGCTTCGCAGCTTTTGCTGATTCGCATTTAATGCAGCTTGATATTTATCACGTTGACGACTCAGACGTTCAACCCCGACTGCACTGTACCAAATTAATAACGTAAACGCCAAAATCGATGCGATCGCAAACAAAGACAGGGCAAATGTCGCATCAAAAAAACCTGCACGCAAACCCTGAAAAATAAACCATCCCAAAAGCAAAGGTATAATAACAGCTGCCATTAGCAACCTTCGCACCAACAACCCACCATAACTATCGCTTTTAATTAATCGCATTAGCCCTGACTCCGGGCACAACCACAGTATCCCAACACATAACATAATAGTCTCAATGCAGTATGCAGCATCTTATTCGCTCTATGAGGGGTAACACCTCGTAAAAGTTTTATGTTGTGCGAGTAGCCGACATTTCCGGCAAATAAATTTTAGTTTTGATGATTTCTCTTTCTACTAACCTTACTTTTATCTATCCTGTCGTCTGAAAAATCTACCTCAATGTAGATTTCAAAAAAATAAAATTAATTAACCAACCTAAATCTTGAGATTAATATGCAGTAATTGAGCATTAGTTCTTATTTTTTATTTCCCTCTTTCCCAGCTAAGGTGTACATACAAGTACTTTAATTGCCCTAAATACAGCACCATACCCTTTACAAGGGTATGGAACTGAATTTCTATTTTCCCCTTAACAAGCAGTGCTGTTTCATTCTTTAAAAAAAATCTGGAAGTCTTATTTTTTCGTTTGATTTTAGGTTAATCGTAGGGGTGGGGGTTATCCCGCCCTGACAATACTGTGTGCTAAACTGATTTTCTCCAGAAAATGAAACAGTTCTGAGGGGATTGAGGGGGGTAATTCTGAGATATCCAGGGAAACACTTTACACTCGCTTAAAACAACTTAAATCGAGCTAACTGCGTCTCTAAAGTAGAAGTGAGAATTTTATTCAATTCCTTGCTGTCTTTAAATTGAAGAATTTGGCTTGGTGGTAAATCAAAGGGAAATAGCCCAGGCATTTCCGGACGCTGCATGTGGGATAATAAAATTTGCTCGGTACGCTTGCTTTGGATTGCGTAACCAATTTCAATGCAAACATTTGGGCTAGGAATTAACTGCGGTGTTTCTTCGCTATCAATCCGAGCTATAGGTGTTACATCCGCAATAAATAATAAACTCCTGCGGATTTTTCGCATCATTGTCCGGTTGAGACGTGCGGGAGCATCCTTAGGACGGTATGATTCGATCAGTGCCAATGGTAAACGCGATCGCTTATTCAAAGTCTCTAAACTACGCTGCAAACCTTCACGCAAAGCTTCACTTGCTTTCTCATATTCAGCTTGATGGCAAAAAAAGATGGTCGGTTCCAACTGCGCTAATAAAGCCTGTTTGGTAAAATAAATCTCGTGGCTAATTAAATCAATATTCGCGACGCAATAACCACCACTACCTTCAACATAAAACTCAACATTCTCACCTTCGATGTAGCGTCCAAACCAAGTTGAATTTTTAATATCGTCAATTTCATCTAAAAAATCAGCTCGCAAACCTGATTTCAACAGACTCTTTTTACTCAAGCGAATATCTGCCGGACGTTTTTCCAGTTCGGGAATCGGCTCGTAATCCTGAAGATACCACGCTCTAAGAGCAATAATGGACATAAGGCGCTATATTCAACGTATGAATGCAAATTAGTTGCGTACTATAGCTTACACCTTAGCTTGAGAATTGGGAATCCGGCATTGGGTATTGTAGCAGTTCCCAATTTAGTCAAATTACAGATTTGTTCGAGGATGCTTTGGGGGAACCCTAATTTTGATTAACTAAATACAAAAAAACAACAACACCCAAGCATCTACTCTATTGAAATCCTTCCTCTATTTAATCATTTCTAGCCAGGGATGTACTGAATCAATCACTTCGTTGAAAATTGTTCAAACAGCAAGTGATGGGAACTACAGTAACAGTGCCCTCTGATTAATAAATTTGAGGAAATATCAATTTTCGTGTTGGGTGTTGTTGCTATGTGACGAGACAGATTCTATATTAGACAGCGTTTTTACCTCTTTGATTTACAAACGTTGCTGTTGTCATCTGCCAGAGAAGCTTTGTTTTTGCTCCTACTATTAATTTATCACTGCCTGCAAATTATGATTAACTTAGTAACCAATCTTTACTACACAAAACTATAAAATATGTCGAGAGCTAGCTATACAGCTTGCTCCGCTTAAATTTAAATTTTGGATTTATCAAATGGTAAATTTAAGTAATAGCTCATACAAATTTTAAGTTTTAGTCACAAAATTAGGACTTACGCAAAGAAACCTGGTTTTTATGCAAAATCTTTGTTTTGACGATCAGTTTCTACGAAGAAACCGGGTTTCTGACTTCACCTGCGTAAGTTCTGCGAATCCCTAATTTCCTGCGATTAGATAGGGTTAGAGATGATACAACTTGACGCATAAGACAAGTATATAGAATGCATAGATTTATACTGATACATCGCTACACCGTTGCTTGAATGACAAGGGATAATAACAAAAGTTTGTACTTACTTTTGTTACGTAAAAATAGCAACTATTTTATTCAAATACATACTTAGGCGGCTTCTCAAAATAATCCTACGTATGAGAGCAGATAAAACAAGCATCGCTTGCTTCTGGGTTTCAGAGTAAAGCCTTTCTCCTCTGCGATGGAATTATATTGTGTGGTAATTTTTCTTCTGGAAATCGCCTCAAGTTAACGAGTTGATTAACAAGTTTTTTTCTGAGTTTATCCGAAATACAAATTTTCAGAACTGTATTAAATAATGTATAACTTTAATTCTTCTCATTTATTAATCCAAAATTCGGCTTTGCAATAACAGATAAACTTGAAAAGATAGGTAAATGTAAATGCAAAATGTTTATTAGAAATTATTTTGAAGATAAATTGATGCAACGTTATCGAACACAATTATCTACCAAATATTCTTCATAAATAAAAATAATGAATTATGATAATTCTAAATAAGATTACATCACAAACAGTACTAAAATCACAAAAGGAAAATAATTTTTCTTATAATAATATTCGCACAGCATCTTTTTTAAAAAAGTAGTTGAGGGGTTTCTAGACGGAATATTAATTTTAACCGATTCTGGGAAGTTAGTCTTTGCAAACTCTAGCGCTTTTCGTTTTTGCCATCAAATTAATAAATATAATGAAAGTGATATTAAGAGTCGCGATAAGCGGAGCTTAATGCCGGAGGCATATCGCAATGTTCCAGGTGCAATTTGGGAGATATGCAAGCCTTTAGTTGAAAATACTAGTTTTTGCCAGCAGAATCTGGTTATATCTGATGAAATTAAGCTCAACCACTCGGCTATTTTTAGAATTAGAGTACGATGGCTAAATCCTAACCAGTTTGATTATCCTTGCTTACTTATTACTATTGAAAATCGCGATGAATCTGTCAAAAATTTAGCTTTATTGGAAGTTAAAAAATACCAATTAACACCGCGAGAAGCTGAGATATGGTATCTTTATCGTGCTAATTATAGCTACAAAAAAATAGCCACTCAACTTTTTATCACGGTAAATACTGTTAAAAAACATATGAAAAATATTTATCTAAAAAGGCAAGATTTTTATGAGTAAAATGCCTGTCGAACAGCACATCTAAAATAAACAAATCCTTGCTGGTAAAAACCGACAAATTTATTAGTGGAATCAATCCAAAATCCAGTTAGAGAATGACTTTTAGTCGCTGGCATTTCTTAAAAGTACTTGTATAATGAAAGTGTCATACATCTTTACTTAACTTAATCTAATTATCATTTTGAAATGAAATTACCAGAACTTGAAACCGAAGTCATCGATCGTATCGTGGAAATGGCATGGGAAGATAGAACCCCATTTGAAGCGATCGCAGTCCAGTTTGGTTTACAGGAAAAGCAGGTTATTGCCCTAATGCGTCGAGAAATGAAGGTTTCCAGTTTTCGGATGTGGCGCGATCGTGTAACATCTCGTAAGAGTAAACATCTGCAAAAGCGCAGTTTTATTGCAGGTAGATTCAAATCGGATAACCAAAAAACTTAACCTGAATATTTTTTAATTGGGTATTTCCCAAATTTTGTATAAAAGTTAATGGCAGCTTGATGCTGCCAGCATTAACTTATACATTGATACTAAGTTGTACCCTAAGAAGATAGTAAACTATACGCAGTGTAGATGTGGTAGTAACTTTGCCTTCTCGCAGGGTAGGAAGAAAGCAATCTTATGGACTAATATCTTCTGTTTAGATATTGACAGGAATTAGGAGAGAACTAGCAAGCAAAAGTAACAGTAAAAAGGAATGTTTATTTTTTAGGAAATTAATAACATATTAAGAACCGGGTTTCTTTTGCAAAATAATTAACTGTTCGTAGATTTTCTTTTGTAACCCTTCATTACCTTGTAACTCCACAGTTATTTCATTAAAACGATTAACATCCCGAAATCCACTTTTTTGAACTATTTCTTGTGAGTCTTTACAATACCTAACTGCAATGTCCTTGGCTTTGCCAGGGAGAGCATTAAAGCTATTAGCATCGTTGCAGATAATTTTGGGTACTTCAGTATTACCAATAATTTTCTTAATCTCTTCCAATGCTTGCTGTCTGGGTGACTCCATTGCTAACACAGCTTTAGCATAATTTACTATTTCCGCAGCATTTGGAAGCTGGTTTTGAGCGTAAGCTTTGGAACCAAACATTGTCGTTCCAACTAGTAGACTAGCTGCTGTCAAACTACCCATAACTATGGGATGACCAAGCATTTGAGAAAATTTGAATGGTAAAAATGAATAGTGAAATTTTAGCATTGTTATGTGGGAAAAAACTACAGTACGTATATCGTAATCACAATGAATAATTTTATGAGTCAGAAGTTCCACAATGGTAAAGATAAATCAAATCTGTAACTTCTTTTTAGGTTCTTTCACATAATTGACAAAGTTCAATGACCTTAGTTTGCAGCGTTGGTAATTCGGGTGAGCCTTGCTTTAAACTTACTTCTAATTCCAGTAATAGGGGAAGAGTAGAGATGAGTTTTTGGAGTGAAAGCGATTTTACTTCTTGTTGTAGAAAATAAATCCGCTTGGGGTTTCCGATTTCAGCAGCTTTAGCTATCTCTTGGGGATTCTTTTCACCGCTTTCTATCATCAGTTTTACCCATAACCAGGTACGGAATTGTCCAATGAGTGTTGCAACTATGCGTAAACTTGGCTCGGATGCACCAAGAAGTTCGGAAACTAAAGTTAAAGCTTTTGCTGTGTCTCCCGCTCTGATTGCTGTTGCTAATTGCAGGCTATTTTGAGTTGTATTTCTAACTAATTGAGTAACGACATCGACATCTTGTGGTTGGTTGCTACCCTCAGCATAAAGCCGTATTTTTTCTAACTCATTATATAGCAGCCGTGTATCGTTACCTACAGCATCCGCCAACATCTCTGCACTTTTAGAAGTAATTTTGACTTCAACCGCGATCGCAGCTTGATTAACTGCCCGTACTAGCGCATCTTTATCCCACGGGGAAATCAAGGGAAAAGTCTCAATCTTAGCGAATTGTTTGAGTAATTTTGTTGATTTAAGACGTTCGTCAGGTTTGTTGTGAAATGTTAACAATAAAAATGAAGATTCAGGAATTACTGGTAAAGTGCGCTGTAATTCTGCTAAGACATTATCAGCACATTTCTGACAAACATCGGTGTTAACCAGCCATACCAAACGTCCACCAGTACCAAAAGGTGGTGTCATTACTTGGTTTAAAGCTTCGATAATTACGTTTGATTGGTCAGGGGGAAATGTCGTGTAGTTAAAGCTGCTCCAGAGCGGATCGAGAATGCGATCGCGCAATTGTACTACTGCTTTTTCTAAGGCATAATCATCTTCGCCCCAATATATGTAGACTGGCATGAGGAGTTAGTTATTAATGATTAATGGGGATTGGGGATTGGGAATTGGGGATTGGTTAATACTTGGTTTGTCCAAACTACAAGCGATCGCAATTATATAAGGTACAGTCAAACAACCCAAAAGCCATATATCGATCTGTTTTACTCCTGACTTCTATACTCCTGACTTCTATACTCCTGACTTCTATACTCCTGACTTCTATACTCCTGACTTCTATACTCCTGACTTCTATACTTCTGACTTCTATACTCCTGACTTCTGCCGTATATATTTGCCTACAAAGTACTTATGCTTAATTTAGCACTGGTGTTATTTGCTGTATCACACCTCATCAGCTTGATTGGAACTGCGTTGGTGAAAAAACAGTCTATTCAGGTGATGATTTCCCGATTACAATATTTACGCATCAGAGCATTTTCACTATATTTGATTTCGATAACCGCAATATAGTTCCAATAAAAAATTAAGCATATCGAGACTAAACCAGGGATTCCCACTTAAAACTATGAAATTCAGCGAAATCATTGAAAAATCGGTGATAATGCCAGCAAAAACAGCCTCATCACCAATAAAGAATTAAATCCAGATATTTCCGGGGTTGGATCGATAGATGAAGCGATAAATGGAAATATTAGTTACGTCGAAGGTACGAAATTTATTCCGTTTGTCAATACAACAAACGCCACCGCTCTAATTTTACCAAATAACGAAACTCTCCAAACTCAAGCAAGCGATCGCGGAATTGTTTGGATCGCCACAAAAGAACCACGATTCATGTTTGCCCAAGTTCTAGCTCTATTTTATCAACCTTGGCAACCTGCACCAGAAATTCATCCTACCGCCATAATTCATCCCACCGCAAAAATTGGTATAGATGTTCATATTGCCGCACATGTAGTCATTCAGCCAAACGTCGAAATTGGCGATCGCGTATGCATTCATCCCAACGTTGTTATTTACCCCGATGTCAAAATAGGCGATCGCACAATTCTACATGCTAACTGCACGATTCACGAACGCACTCAAATTGGCAAAGATTGTACAATTCATAGCGGTGCTATTATTGGTGCTGAAGGATTTGGTTTTGTCCCCACCGCCACAGGTTGGTTAAAAATGCAACAATCTGGCTGCACAATTTTAGAAGATAACGTCGAAGTTGGTTGCAACTCTGCAATCGACCGTCCCGCAGTCGGTGAAACCCGTATTGGCAAAAGTACTGTAATTGACAACTTAGTTCAGATTGGACACGGTTGCAAAATAGGTTACGGTTGTGCATTAGCTGGACAAGTCGGTTTAGCAGGTGGAGTCGAAATTGGGAACCGGGCAATATTGGGAGGACAAACCGGAGTCGCTAACGAAGTCAAAATCGGAGAGGGTGCGATCGCGGCGGCAAAAGCTGGCATATTAGGCAATATAGAACCAGGCGAAGTTGTCTGCGGCAGTCCATCAATGCCCCACAAACAATACCTCAAAGTATCCGCAATTTTGAGACGTTTGCCAGAAATATATCAAACTATCAAACAATTACAAAAAATTAGGGAATAGGGAATAGGGAATAGGGCATAGGGCATGGGGAATAGGGAATTACATTGCCCCTTGCCCTTGCCCCTTGCCCATTGCCCCCTGCCCCATTGCCCCCTGCCCCTTGCCCATTCAATTGAGAATTGGGATGTTAGCGGATAACAAATAATCTAACTGCAAATTTGACTAGAATAACAACTACATTCGAGGGTATCCCATAGATTTAGAAATAACTATCGCTATCCGCCATATCCCCACATGCGCCGCTTCAAACGCCAACTTTCCCAGAAGCTACGTCTGCGTGATGACTCCCAGGAACGCCACAGCAACTGGCTGGGAATATTCTACGACTTGATTTTTATGGCTGCGATTTTGCAGCTGTCTGCCCAGTTATCAAGAGAATATGACATTGACGAATTAGGTCGTTATGCTCTTCTATTTGTCCCGATTTGGTGGGCATGGTGCGACCATAATTTCTTTATGGCGCGATTTGATGTCGGTGATATTATCCAGAGGTTAGTAACCTTATCGGGGATATTTGGTGTAGTGATGATGGCGATCGCAATTCCCGACACGTTTGATGATGCGGATGCGACATTTATCGCGGCTTATGTGTCAACGAGAGCTGCGACGTTTTTTCAGTACATTCGTGCGGGACAAACCATTCCCGAAGCAAAGGAATTAACAGGTAAATTGACTCAAGGATATGGGATTGCTTTGATAATGTGGCTGGTTGCGATCGCGGTTCCTGCCCCATCAAGCTATGTAATGTGGGGGATTGCCCTTTCGATTGAGTTTCTCACACCTGTATTTGCGACTAAAGAGAAGGATAACGTTAAGTTTCCGGCTAATTTTGCTCAGTTACGAGAGCGATTTGGCGTATTTACAATTATTGTCTTGGGTACAACCGTAGCTACGATAATTCGGACAATTTCCCTACGACGATTATCTATAATTGAATCTGCGATCGCGGCAAGTTTTGGTTTAATAGTTATATTTGGAATTTGGTGGGATTATTATGAATCTTCGCGGTTTCTCGAACCCAGCAAAACAAAGGTAAATACCACTAATCCGACATTTTGGCAATGGACATACAGCCATTTACCGTTACATGCATCGATACCAGTAATTGCAATTGGCTTTCGATACGCAATTAATACATTTCCGGGCGACTTTATTGACTATACAACTGGTTGGGTACTGGCATTAGCGGTCGCAGGCAGTATGTTCGCATTAGGGATTATTTGGGCATCCATACCCATATTGGCGCAGAAAAAGTCTTCTAATGAGGCTGCTTCATATTTTGTGACTGCTGGGGTTGTAGCTGGATGCGGAATTCTTGCCGAACGAGTCGTTGTACCTCTATATCTTTTTTGCTTGACGGGTATGTTTTTAGTCCGGGTACTAATGACCGATATCGAATTTGATTCGGGAGAGTCTAGTTCTAAAGATAAAAAAGATAATAAATCCGGTAGTTCGGGTGATAAAAGGGATTCTGGGGATAAAAAAGAAGAAAAACGCAGCAGTTCTAGTTCTAGTTCTAGTTCTAGTTCTAGTGATAAGCGCGACGATCGGCGCGATGATAGAAGAGATGATCGGCGCGACGATAGAAGGGATGACCGACGCGATGATAGAAGAGATGACCGACGTGATGATAGAAGGGATGACCGACGCGATGATAGAAGGGATTATCGCTGATACCATGTAGGATGCTGAAGAATGTTTTGCGTATCTACCTTTTAGTAGACGCGCTGTGGTGTTTTAACATGGTCTGATGGAAATTAAATATTAAATAATGTATCGTCTGTCTACTTTGGTGGAGTTGATTTACGTTGTTCGTGATGAGCAAACCGTGTTTGTTTATCGTCCCAAGCAAGAAACGGCAGTGTTTGATGAGCCAGATGCACTTATCCCTGTACCATCGTTTGCAAGCGATTTACAGCTTACAGTCAAAGATTTGTTTGCTTGGCTGTTAAACTAATCGATCCATTTCCAGTCGATTAATTCGCTTGATAAAACTCCAGATGGGATTTCCGCTTCTAAAATAGTTGAGGTAGGCACTATTAAGACCGCCAGTGCCGTAAAATGACTTGCACTGGAATATCGAAAAAATATGACTTTTTCTTCCATCGTCCGTGCTTTGGGACGCTCACCACTGACGAACGAACTACTTACGAAGTTAAATAAACAACAAGATATATATTTAAATGGTATTGCCCGTTTACCTAAAGGTTTAGTTTCCTCGGCTTTGGCAAAATCTGAAGGACAAAATTTGTGCGTTGTTTGTGCGACTTTGGAGGAAGCTGGACGCTGGACAGCACAACTTGAAGCAATGGGCTGGAAAGATGTGCTTTTTTATCCAACTTCCGAAGCTTCTCCTTATGAAGGATTTGACCCAGAAACCGAGATGACTTGGGGACAAATGCAAGTTTTGGCAGATTTGGTCAAAATTAATCATGGGCATGGGGCATTGGGCAATGGGGATAGGGAAAATAAAACAAATGCATCCCTCCCTTCCTCTAATCCTGCTTCTCAAATTGCGATCGTTGCGACTGTTGGGTCATTACAACCCCATTTACCCCCGATAGAGGCTTTTAAACCTTTTTGCCTTACCATCAAAAAGGGAATGGAATATGATTTAGATGATTTTAGCGATCGCGTCACAAATTTAGGTTACGATCGCGTTTCTTTGGTGGAAACTGAGGGGCAATGGAGTCGTCGGGGTGATATTGTTGACATTTTCCCGGTTTCTTCGGAGTTACCAGTGCGGTTGGAGTGGTTCGGGGATGAAATTGAACAAATTCGCGAATTCGATCCAGCTACGCAGCGTTCGGCACTCGATAAGGTTCAGGAAGTGGTTTTAACTCCAACTACTTTTGGTGTGATTATTCAGCAAGATTTGCATAATAGTGCGGAGTGGAAGCAATTAAGTGCTGAATCAAAAAGTCAGTTGCAATTCAATCCTGAAAATTCGATCCAATTAGAAGGAAGTCGGAGATTTCTCGGTTTTGCTTACAATAAACCCTCTTCCCTATTAGATTATTTACCTAAAAATACTTTTATTGCCATCGACGAACCCGAACAATGTCATGCCCATAGCGATCGCTGGGTGGAACATGCTGAGGAAAAATGGAAATTGGGAAATGGGGAATTGGGCATTGGGGATGGGGAATTGGGCATTGGGGAAGATGTTGAAAATATTAATCTCCCAATTCCTAATTCTTGTACAGACGACCCGGTGGGTCGTCTCTCCCATATATCCTATATAAAAGACGACCCATCGGGGATAAAAGACGACCCATCGGGGATAAAAGACGACCCATCGGGTCGTCTCTACGGTTTTCTTCCTAAAGTTCATCGGGAATTTGGCGAATGTTTAATTGCAGCTTCGGAATTTAAATTAATCTATCTTTCGGAACTTGCGGAAACTTTAATTACAGCAGAAGGAAATATATCGGGTTTAAACCTTGCCAGTCGTCCTGTAGCTGTGACACCACACCAGTTTGCCAAGATAGCCGAGGTGTTACGGGGGGAACGCGATCGCGGTTTTTCGGTGTGGATTGTTTCGGCACAACCAAGTCGTTCCGTATCCCTACTCCAGGAACACGATTGTCCAGCCCAATTTATCCCGAATCCGAACGATTTCCAAGCAATCGAAAAATCACAAATCAACCATACCCCCGTAGCACTCAAATATTCCGGACTTGCGGAGCTTGAAGGTTTTGTCTTACCGACATACCGGATGATTCTTGTGAGCGATCGCGAATTTTTTGGTCAGCATTCCCTCGCTACTCCTAGTTATGTCAGAAAGCGTCGGCAATCGACTTCCAAACAAGTCGATCTAAATAAACTACGACCAGGGGATTATGTAGTTCACCGCAATCATGGTGTAGGTAAATTCCAAAAACTCGAAAGTTTAACGGTTAACGACGAAACCCGTGATTATATTGTCGTTCAATATGCCGATGGTTTATTGCGCGTCGCTGCCGATCAAGTCGGTTCCTTATCTCGCTTGCGGACAACCACAAATAAAGCCCCCGAATTGAATAAAATGACGGGTAAGGCTTGGGAAAATACTAAAAATAAAGTCCGCAAAGCCATCAAAAAGCTGGCATTCGACTTATTAAAATTATATGCAGCGCGATCGCAACAACAGGGTTTTTCTTTCCCCGGTGATATGCCTTGGCAGGAAGAAATGGAAGATTCCTTCCCCTATCAACCCACACCCGATCAACTCAAAGCAACCCAAGATGTGAAGCGGGATATGGAGAGCGATCGCCCAATGGATCGATTGGTATGTGGGGATGTTGGCTTTGGCAAAACCGAAGTCGCGATTCGTGCCATTTTCAAAGCTGTCACCGCAGGTAAACAAGTTGCTCTCCTTGCACCTACCACCATCCTGACGCAGCAACATTACCACACCCTGCAAGCGAGATTTTCACCCTACCCAATTAATGTCGGTTTGCTCAATCGCTTCCGCAGTGCTGCCGAACGACGGGAAATTATCAAACGTCTCGCAACTGGGGAATTAGATATAGTCGTGGGAACCCACCAACTTTTGAGCAAGGAAATCAGCATTAAAGACTTGGGACTATTGGTGGTAGACGAAGAACAAAGATTTGGGGTGAATCAAAAAGAGAAAATTAAAAGCTTGAAAACCCAAGTTGATGTCCTCACACTTTCCGCAACACCAATTCCCCGGACATTATATATGTCGCTTTCGGGAATTCGCGAGATGAGCTTGATTACCACACCACCACCATCCCGTCGTCCCATTAAAACCCACCTAGCACCGCGAACCACTGAATCCGTCCGTGCCGCAATCCGTCAAGAATTAGACCGAAATGGACAAATATTTTATGTAGTTCCACGGGTGGAAGGCATTGAAGAAACAGCCACTCAACTGCGAGAACTAGCAGGAGGAGCCAGAATTGCGATCGCCCATGGGCAAATGGATGAAAGCGAACTCGAATCCACAATGCTCACCTTCAGCAACGGCGAAGCTGATATCCTGGTTTGTACAACTATCATCGAATCGGGTTTAGATATTCCCCGCGTCAACACCATCTTAATCGAAGACGCACACCGCTTCGGCTTGGCGCAATTATATCAATTACGGGGAAGAGTTGGACGTGCGGGAATTCAAGCCCATGCATGGTTATTTTACCCCCAACAACGGGTACTCTCGGAGGCTGCAAGACAAAGACTGCGAGCGATTCAGGAATTTACTCAACTAGGTTCCGGGTATCAATTATCAATGCGTGACATGGAAATTCGTGGAGTCGGTAACTTACTTGGAGCCGAACAATCGGGACAAATGGATATAATTGGTTTCGACTTATACATGCAAATGCTCGACGAAGCGATTCGCGAAATCCGTGGACAAGAAATACCCAAAGTTGAAGACACGCAAATCGACCTGAAACTGACGGCATTTATCCCCGCAGATTACATTCCCGATACCGATCAAAAAATGAGCGCTTACCGTTACGTCGCAGCAGCTAAATCAAAATATGAAATCATGCAAATAGCAGCAGAATGGGGTGACAGATACGGGAAATTGCCAGTACCAGCAAACCAACTATTGCGGGTAATGGAATTGAAACAACTTGCCAAGAACTTGGGTTTTAGTCGGATTAAACCCGAAGCTAAACAGCACATCGTCTTAGAAACACCAATGGAAGAACCAGCATGGAGTTTATTAGCAGCGAATTTATCAGATAGTATGCGAGGTAAATTTCACTATTCCCCTGGTAAAGTCACCGTGCGCGGTTTAGGAACAATGAAAGCCGATGTACAGTTGCAAACACTCATCGATGCATTTACCAAAATGCAAGATGCAGTTCCTGAAGTCGCAGCAATTTAATTGAGATTAAAATAATTGCGATCGCATGGGTTCAAGATTCTCGACTTCTGTGTAAAAGCTTTAAATCTGACAACAAGCATGGTTAGAAGTCGGGAATCTGTGCAGGTTTGAGTTTTCGCGTCGGAGAGAAAACCTAACTTCTATGCGATCGCATGATGTCCCTAAAAATATGAAGCTATTTGCTGCGATAAGCAAAGCTTAACGCTGGAAGCGTTAAGCACTTATGAATCGTGAATTATTCGTGATTTTTGGAAAGAATATCTGCCGTTTATTTTGTAATAATTTAAGCTCGAATAATTGTGTTTCCGTGTTTATATTGGGGAAAAACCGACTTTTTATTTCTAGATTGAGGAAATAAATATACTCACTGATGGATTGATAATATATTTCGCAAGCGTGAAGCCAATTTGTTTACGTAAACTATCGCCAAGACGCAAAGACGCAGAGAGAATAAAAGAAATGCCTAATTGAACTGTACTGGTGGTTTATGGGAAGGTTCTTCGAGAAACTGCTTATCGCAATCCGAGTACTTGTATTTATCTCAAAGCGGTAAAATAAGTATAGTTATCTGACGGAGCCATAAACGTGGTGAAAACCACCAATGCGATGCCTTTCGCTCAAAAATTCTGCAAACTGGCTGTACTGTGTCTAATGCTATTCCTGCTATTTACCGGAAATAGCTGGGCACAAATTCCTGCCGATCCAAAAATCACCCCCATAGTCGAAAAACTCATCGACAATAATGCCCGTGTCCGTTTGGAAGCACATGACGCACTTGTCAGCATTGGTTCAGGAGCAGTTCCGACACTAATAGAAAACCTCAAGAATCCCGATTGTAACATCCGATGGCGTGCAGCTTGGGTTTTGGGTGATATGGGTGCAGAAGCTGCCACTGCGGTGGATGTGTTAACGGAAGTGTTGCAGGATGAAGATGCACAGGTACGAATGTATGCGGTATTGGCTTTGGGTGAAATTGGTATCCCGGCAAAATCTGCTGTTCCGGCTTTGATGGCAGCTTTACAGGACAAGGAAGAGTATGTTCGTATTTATGCAGCTTCGGCTTTGCGAAGGATTGGTACGGAAGCAAAAGTTGCAGTTCCTTCGTTAATTAATGCTTTGAAAGATAAAAACCCCCGTGTCCGTAAAAATGCGGCTTTAGCTTTGGGAGTAATGGCAACTGAAGCGAGTTCTGCGGTTCAAGATTTAATTCCGTTGCTCGATGACAGTGAATATTACGTGCGGTTTGCTGTGGTTAAGGGTTTGGGTGGGATTATTGGGGGTTATCAGGACATTGTAGATAATTTGCCCAGTGCCAAGTTAAAGAAGGTAATAGCTGATTTTGAGCAGGTGATTCAAATTCTGGACTTGCACAAAGAAAATTTTACCGAATTGGATACTGCTCGCATCCGTCGTCCTTTGGAAGCGTTGAAAGCTGAGAAAGAAACTCGATTATTTGATGTGGTGGTGGAATGGATTTTCAAGCATAAGTTGCTTTTAGGGCTGGCAATTTATCTAACTTTAGTACCGACATTGTGGCTAATATTATTGCAAATAAAGCCTTTATGGTTATTACAAATTAATAATGGATTGAAACCTTATACAGATTTTTCCTTACCTTTTCTCAGCATTAATGTGCCATTGCGGTATGTATTATTTATTGGTTGGTTTCATTACCACCCCAAAGTACTGGATGCGTGGGTAAATAAATATATCGAATCTGCGCGATCGCAATTTCCAAAAAAGGAGACGGTTACTAGTCGTAATACTTATATTCCAATTCCGGTTGTTGTCGATGGGAATACGTTACCGCAATTAACACCAGAAAATTTACGTCCAACTTTTGAGAAACAGCGCAGTTGTTTAGTAATTTGCGGTGAAGGTGGTATCGGTAAAACTAGTTTGGCTTGTCAAGTTGCTAATTGGGGAATTGATGAAAACCAAAATAAACGACTTTGCGAACATTTAATGTTACCTGTGCTATTGGAAGAGGAATTTCGTCAGGTTGATGGTAAATTAGCGCTGATTGAAGCTATTCGTGGACAGTTACAAGCGTTGATTGATGAACCAGAAGCAATCTGCGAAGAATTATTATTGAAGTTATTAAGAAAACGCCGAATTTTAGTTATAGTCGATCGATTATCTGAATTAAATTCAACTACTCGTGAAGCATTGCAACCCGATTCTCCTGAGTTTCCAGTAAATGCATTAGTAATTACTTCCCGTTTGGAGGAAAAATTAGGACGGGTAAATAAGACTATCATTAAGCCATTGAGAATCGAAGCGAATAAACTTTCATCGTTTATGGAAGCTTATTTAATGCAGCGAGGGAAACGGGATTTATTTACCGATAGTGATTTTTTTGATGCTTGTACGCGATTGTCACTAATGGTTGGACAGCGCAATATTACGGTGTTGCTAGCAAAATTATATGCCGAAAAATTAATCGCCAATACTTCAACTATTACATCTGTTCAAAATAATCAAGTTACCGAAACAGTTCCAAATTTAATGTTAGGATATTTGAACGAATTAAATCGCGATGTTACAGAAGAAAAATTTAGCGATCGCACTGTGCATCAAGATGCAAAAGTCATTGCTTGGGAATGTTTGCGGGAGACTTATCAACCAGGAACAGCAAAACGGGAAGATTTATTAGCTGCACTAGCCACATTCAATCCAGATAAACCCGATGCACGTCTTGATTACCTCGAAAATAATCTACATTTAATTCAAACAATTGGTTCAGCAAAAGATAGAATTAAATTCTGCCTTGACCCTTTAGCTGAATATTTAGCTGGTTTATATATAGTTGAAATGTATGAAAATAATGAGAATAAATGGCGTTCGGGGTTTTTAAAAACCGCCGATGACTTAATTAAAAATAATAGAAAAGATACAATTAAAGGCTTTCTAATCGCTGTTGTCGATTGCTACCTATCCCAA
Organism: Calothrix sp. CSU_2_0; assembly: GCA_012034595.1. Lineage (GTDB taxonomy): Bacteria > Cyanobacteriota > Cyanobacteriia > Cyanobacteriales > Nostocaceae > Brunnivagina. Next base: position 35,407 of record JAAUPE010000023.1, read on the forward strand.
ATCAATAACGCCAAAGATTCAGATTTTGTCCCCCAGAAACTGATTAAATTAACCGGGGTAGTTCCTGTAGTGCGATCGCTTATCCCATAGACTTAAAATTTGACCTAATATAGAACCCCTCTCCAGTGCTATGAATGCGATCGCACGCTATAATTTCTCAGTTAAATTATTAGCCGTTTAGAGGATAGCAAGCGATCGCGCTTGATTGGAAATCATCATTAATATTTCGCTATGATAATTAATGATGATGTGGAGTAGGATAAAAAATCTATACTTCAGGTTCAATTCCAGCAGCCCTTAATTGTTGTGCTAGTCTTTCAGCACGTTGCTTCTCAGCTTCAGCACGTTGTCTTTCAGCTTCAGTACGCTGACGTTCCTGTATTGCCACTTCCGAACCCCAAAGTAGTAATTCTTCCTCTTCATCCCACCACCGTAACCAAAAACTATTACGATTTTCTCGCATACCTTCCCACACACCCAAGAATAAATTCATTTGGGGAATCCAATAACGGTTATTTGTATCGGGAGTTTGCAGTTCGTAGTTACCTAAATCGTCTAATTTATAAACTTCTAATGTTCCGTTACTAGGTTCAAAAATTGCATAGTTGGGAACCTTGAGAACCTGTTCGTAGAAAAACCATTTTCCTGGGGGATAAGTTGGTTTGCTGGAATATTCTGTACCTTCAGTATCAGAAATAAATTCCATCACAATAACAGGAATATCCCCTTGTAGTTCTGGGGTATAACTGCGAATAACTTCATCTCGTGGAACCCGAATTGATGGTACATATCCCCAATCGGGTGCTTTGATGACAATTTTCTGGTTTAAAGTGGCACAAATGCCGTAATTTGTTGTAGTTAAGGCATTAACTGGTAATTTTCCCGCAAGTTCTAGACTTTCAGTTAAAGCAGCTGCAAGGGGAGGTTGATTGATATTATCCACAGGTTCGTCATCTAAAACAAAATCATCTGGTAATTTTTCCCAGGTGATTTGATGTATGGGTGAGTTGGCTAACATGGGAAAGCCTGCCTGAATAGGGTTGGTCGTAACCTACATTCTACACAATTAAGGATTCTAGACAATTAGCGCATGATTGAATCCAGGTAATCTGTATAGCTGCTATATGGATATATAGTCAAAGCGATCGCAGATTGAATCCAGCATTTGATAATGAGGGATTCTAGGGAATATGCGATCGCTTATTTGTTTGTACTTAATTTACTTGAAATCTAACTGTTAATTATCCGATTGATTATATATATCCTTGACAAGGGAAGGGTGGGGAAACCCCACCCCTACAAGAATTCGGGATAATTTATTGCTGGGTATACCACCTATGGCAAAATCCCTAAACCATCTCTGATGAAGTTTGCATCGCTGGTTGCGCTTGTGGTTGGAACATGAATAACGAATAAACAACGTCCCGACGAATATTGGTCATCATATCCAAAAACAACTCATAACCCTCACTCTTATACTCGATTAAGGGGTCTTTCTGCCCATAACCGCGCAAACCTACAGATTCCCGCAAAGCATCCATCGCTTGTAAATGCTCCCGCCATAACGTATCAATACGCTGCAAAATAAAGAAACGCTCGGCTTGACGCATTAAACCAGGTTGAATTTGGTCGATTTGGGCTTCCTTCATGTCATAGGCAATGCGTACCTGTTCGTGCAGGAATGCTTTAATTTCCGTCACAGACATATCTACCAACTGTTCCGACTGCAAATCTGCTAGCAAATAGACGAATTCCTTGACTTTTTCCACCAACTTATCGAGTTCCCATTCCTCCGAAGGCAAATCAGTATTAATGTAATAATCAACGATGTCATCCATCGTCTTTTCAGCGTACTTAATCACCTGTTCCTTCAAATCTTGCCCTTCCAAAACCCGACGACGTTCAGCGTAAATTGCGCGACGCTGATTGTTCATCACCTCGTCGTACTCAAATACCTGCTTGCGAATGTCATAGTAATAGGTTTCAACTTTTTTCTGTGCCCCTTCCAAACTGCGAGTTAACATACCCGACTCAATCGGCATATCTTCCTCAACTTGGAAAGCATTCATTAAACCCGCTACGCGATCGCCTCCGAAAATCCGCATCAAGTTATCCTCTAAACTGAGGAAAAAGCGTGTTGTTCCAGGGTCACCTTGTCGTCCAGCACGTCCCCGTAACTGGTTATCAATCCGACGGGATTCGTGACGTTCGGTACCAATTACATGCAATCCACCTTTCTCGACCACGCGATCGTGTTCGGTTTTGGTAAATCCTTCATACTCGTGCTTGATTTTATTGTAGGCATCGCGCAAACGTTGAATTATTGGGTCGTCAGTTGGAGCTTTTTCGACAGCGACAGCAATTTTTTCTTCCGCTTCGAGTTCGGGCAGACTACGTTCCCCATACTCGCGCACCGCAGATTCCACCGCTTGTTTTAATTGCGTCTCGGTTTCTGGGGTAATCTGGGTGGGAAAAATCTCTGGAGCAACCCGCCAACTTTTCAACTTCTTTCCAGGAACAAATCCTTGTCCCCCACCACTACCAGCACTTGGCAAACCAGATGCACGCTGCACCCCAAACTCGTCTTCGTCTTCCGGCTGAACAATCCGGGGCATAAAATACTCCCGTACCTTCAACCTTGCCATATATTCAGCATTACCACCCAAAATAATGTCCGTTCCTCGACCTGCCATGTTGGTGGCAATGGTCACAGCTCCACCCCTTCCAGCTTGAGCGACGATTTCCGCTTCCCGTTCTACGTTTTCGGGACGAGCGTTGAGTAACTCATGGGGAATTTCGGTTTCTTTGAGTAGCTGGCTGAGATATTCGGATTTTTCGACGCTGGTAGTACCCACCAATACAGGTCTACCGAGTTCGTGCATCTCCGCACATTCCTTTGCGATCGCTCGCCATTTTCCGGCTTCGGTTTTAAACACCATATCCGATAAATCTTTCCGTAACCTGGTGCGGTTGGTGGGAATTATCGTCACTTCCAGCTTGTAAATTTTCTCAAATTCAGCTTCTTCAGTTTTTGCTGTACCCGTCATTCCACCTAGTTTTGGGTATAACAAAAAACAAATTTTGATAAGTAATTGTCGCCAAGGTTTGGGTTTCTGGCTGAATTTCCAAGCGTTCCTTTGCTTCAATCGCCTGGTGTAAACCATCACTCCAACGACGACCCGGCATCACCCGTCCGGTAAATTCATCAACGATAACTACCTCACCACCACGGGTAATATAGTTAACATCCTTCAAAAATAATTCTTTTGCCTTAATTGCATTAAAGATAAAATGTGCCCAAGGGTCTTCCGGATCGAATAAATCGGTGACTTCGAGTAAATTTTCCGATTCAGCAAAGCCTTCATCACTTAAAAGTACATTTCGCGCTTTCTCATCAACCTCATAATGTTCATCAGGCTTGAGTGAATTGGCAATTAACGCTGCTTTTAAATATTTCTCAGTTGGTCTTTCTACCTGCCCGGAAATAATCAACGGAGTCCGTGCTTCATCGACTAAAATCGAGTCAACTTCGTCAATAACGCAATAATTAAAAGGACGCTGCACCACATCTTTGATGTCAGTCGCCATATTATCCCGCAGGTAATCAAAACCAATTTCACTATTAGTTACATAAGTAATATCGCAGTCATAATTCTTCTTCCGTTCCTGGGGAGTCATACTTTGCTGGATCAAACCAACACTCATTCCCAAAAAACGATGAACTTGTCCCATCCACTCAGCATCCCGACGGGCAAGGTAATCGTTAACAGTAATTACATGGACTCCTTTACCATTTAGAGCATTTAAATAACTTGGTAATGTTGCCACCAGGGTTTTACCTTCCCCCGTCTTCATTTCGGCAATTTGTCCCGTATGCAGAATCACCCCACCCAGCATTTGGACATCAAAGTGACGCAAACCCAAAACTCGTCGTCCAGCTTCTCTGACTGTTGCAAAAGCTTCTGGGAGAATGTCATCCAAAGATTCACCCTTAGCAAAGCGTTGTTTAAATTCTGCTGTTTTTCCCTTTAATTCCTCATCGGACAGGGTTTTAATTTCTTCTTCAAAGAGATTAATTTCTGTAATGTAAGGTTGGTATTTTTTAAGTTTACGAGCGTTGGGGTCGCCCAACAAGGTTTTTAGCATGGCATTTATTTTCGACTAAAACAGATGAATAGGACTTTATAGATTTGGCTATCCGATTATAGACACTGATTTCAGCCAAAGTACTCGTAGCTGCGATACTTTGTATGGCTGGATGTCGCCATTGCTCTTTGCAATGAGAATTAAACCAAAAATCAAGAAAAAATATGAGCTAATCAATTTACTAAATTTATGCTATTTAAGCAAAATTTATAATCATACTTTTTATAGTATCATTTTGTCCCTAAAGCTTTATAAGGAACCCTCACCTTGGAAAAGTAGCGATATCCCGACTTGGGAGTGGAGGTTAAACCGCCAAGACGCAGAGTACGCCAAGAAGAGGAAGAGAAGAAATTTAGAGGATCAATGCCCATGTCCCATTCCCAATGCCCTATGTCCTATGCCCTATACCCTATGCCCTATGCCCCATTCCCAAATTCTTTTGTTAAACTGCGAAAATTGTAGTTAGTTGCACCGGGATGGCAGGTGATACAGCTAGTTGCGGGGATGGTTTGTGGTAGTTTAACTTGTGGGTGTAAAGCTTTGAAGTAACGCGAATTGTGGAAGCGATAGGGAACTTGTTCGTCTTTTTGTAGCGATCGCGAAAATGTTGACAGATATCGCCAAACTAAAGTCCGGGGTGGATCGACGAGTGGTTTTAGTTGTGCCCCATAATGTTCGCTGTCTTCAAGTAGGTTTTTCCAGGTTTGGTTGGGGAAAACTGCTGGGGGTATGGCTATGTGACAACTTGAGCAATTTTCTAAGTAAAGTTCTTGTCCCAGTTTGTACTGTGCTGGTACTACATCAACTGTACCAATTTCTGATGTTGAGGTTTGAGAATTGGTCGTTTGGGCATTGGTTGCATTAGCTAAGAGGGAACCCATGACCAGACATAAGGCTAAAACAACTAAAAATAAACCAATGGGCTTGCGCTTTAATAGTTGCTGTTTTGATGCTTTTCGTTTGACGAAGTTATACATATCTCACCCACACTAGATGATTTTGGATTTTGCGAAAAATCGGATTTAGATTGTGGATTAATAGTAACTGTTCGCTCTTAATGAATGAAGTGGTTAACGCAAATAAAATTTAGTTCATATCTTTTTTCTAGTACTGTATCAAACCATACTTTCAACCTTAATTATCTCTTTTTACCCATAAATATAAGCTCAAGTTTAAAAACACCGGAAATAGATTTGAATTTTAAAATTTAAATAATTCATCCTTTATCATTTCTCTCCAAATTATTGACACTATTCTCAATTACTTACGAAGTTATAATACTTTGAAGCTTGTGTACTATAATTAATAATGTGTGGAGACGTATGCCTTTTTTGTTGAAAATGCTTCCGTTGTCAGTTTGTAATGCTTATTTTTTCGTCAATTATTTTAGTACAAAACCATTTTCTGACAAACGAAAATTGTCTGAGTAACAGTTTTTTGTAAATATTTGACAGTTAAATATTTATAAATCTTCATGACATAATTGACATTTAAACTTTTTTATGGATTGAAAAAAAAGATAGATTGGGACAGATTGATGCAACCTAATTAATAAATCAAAATAAAAACTAACGTTTTTTAATTGTTCTGACCGAGAGCATAATAAATAATAAATGGTATAGGGGGAGAATAGCGATCGCATATCCATAGAACCCAGAAAAAGTAGATTAATGGGCAAAAAGGTATCCGAGTGAGGGATTCATCTTGATGGAATTTGAATCGACTCACCGTCAACTATTAGGAAAATTTCCAATCGATTTTAGGGAATTGGAACTGCTCGTAATAACCTTTCCATAATGCTGCGGGATTTTCTGCCACCAATGGGGATGATGCGGTGACAAAGGACATGGGGTGCTAAAAACTTGATATCGTCAGGAATGGCATAATTGCGATCGCACAAGAAAGCGAAGGCTTGAGTTGCTTTTTGCAATGCCACAGTACCACGAGGACTAACACCAAGGGTTACTTCTTCATCGCAACGAGTCGCCCGTACCAAGTCAAGTATGTACTGTTGTAACGATGGATCGACTTTGACTTTGCCACAAACTTGCCGCAATTGCTGTAATTCCTCCAAAGTAATACAGGGTTGTAAATTTTCAATTTTTACACCTTGTTGTTGACGTTGCAGCATTTGCAACTCTTCCGTTTCTGAAGGATAACCCAAGCTGAAAGCAAGCATAAACCTGTCCATTTGGGCTTCCGGTAACGGAAAAGTTCCTTGGTACTCAACAGGATTTTGAGTTGCGATCGCAAAAATGGTAACGGTACGGGACGAGATACACCGTCAACTGTGACTTGGTATTCTTCCATGACTTCGAGTAGTGCTGACTGAGTACGAGGGGTAGCGCGATTTATTTCGTCAGCCAGGAAAACATTGGCAAATACTGGACCAGGTAAAAAGTTAAATTCTCCGTTTTTGGGATTCCAAATATTAGTACCTGTAATATCAGTTGGGAGTAAATCGGGAGTGCATTGCAGTCGTTGAAATTTGCCGTCGATAGAACGAGCTAGGGATTTTGCTAAAAGAGTTTTTCCCACACCGGGAACATCTTCGAGTAGTGCATGTCCCCCACCTAGCAAAGCGACTAATACCAAACGTATCGCTTCATTTTTACCAACGATAGTTTGTGCTAAATTTTGCGTCAATGCATCAATTTTTTCTCTCATTCCTCTACCATAATTATTTATAATATTGGTTAAATAAACCAATTTTTATTAATCTGTGCAGGGAGACGACCCGCCGGGTCGTCTCTACGATTAACGATTAACGATTAACGATTAACGATTAACGATTACCCATTACCCATTACCCATTTATAAATAAAGGCACGGCTTTTGACCGTACCCTGACTTTACTTTTTGAGTCCTATACACAGTGTTCCCGCAACTCAGAAAAATTAACGCTCTGTGTCAAAAAAAACTTTGGCAGCGATACAATCCTGTTGAATCTGGCTTTTAAGGGCTTCAAGGGAAGAAAATTTTGTTTCGGGACGGATAAATTTCTCTAACTGGACTGCAAGTTTTTGCCCATATAAATCGTCAGACCAATCGAATAAATGCACTTCAACTGTGATGTTAATCCCGCTTACGGTGGGACGGTTGCCAATATTCATTACCCCAAGAGCGAGTGGTTCTAGCTGTGTGGATGTGTCGCTAACCCGGCAAATGCGGACAGCATAGACTCCCAAACGGGGCAAAAATTTATCTTTGGGTAACTCCAGATTCGCAGTGGGGAAACCGATGGTTCGACCTAGTTGCTGACCTTTGGTGACAGTTCCAATCAGGCTATATGCTCTTCCTAATAGCTGCTTGGCACGTTCGACATCACCAGTTTCGAGAACTTCGCGGATGAACGAGGTACTAATAGGGGTAGCTTCTGGGGATAAAGAAAATGAGTCCCCATCTTCAGTTTCGAGGGGAACGATCGCAACGGGAATATTGTATCTAGCGGCGATAATTTGTAAATCTTGGGCAGTACCACTACGTTTGGAACCAAAATGAAAATCGTGTCCAACGCTAACTTGGGTTGCTTGGAGTTGTTCGACCAGAATTTTTTCGACAAATTCTTCTGGTGTTAGCGAACATAATTCACGATCGAAGGGTAATAAAACTAATTGCTCGACACCAAGCGATCGCAATTGTTGGACTTTTTCATCGAGGGGTGTGAGCAAAGCACGAGGTTTGCCGCTAAAAAACTCTTGTGGGTGCGGGTTGAAAGTGACAACAGTAGAGTATACGTGCTTGCCTTCAGGCGGGGTAGAGTCAAGGGAATCTGGAGAAATTAATAAATCCTTCGCTTCCCCTGTTTCTCGTACCTTTAAGATAGGTTGAATTACCCGTTGATGCCCACGATGCAAGCCGTCAAACTTGCCTAATGCAACAGCAGCAGGGAATAAAGCTAATTCAGTCGAATTCGTAACCCACACGGAACACCCATTTGGAGACAGATTTAGCACGTCAATTCTGGGATTTTAGGTTTATTGAGATATTAGCTTGTGGTTATTTGTCGTCATTCGCTGAACTAATAACTAAATAACTACTAGAAGCTTAATGCTCTCAATCACCAATCTAATCTAAAATCTCGAATCACTCCGACTGTTATTTTCCCATCTAGTCGGATTTTAGAGATGGGTAACAGGAAATATTTCTGATAAGCTAGCAGAAACCGGGACTTCAAGTACCATTCCTTCCTTTGCCATTATTGCTCCGGAGAATTTCTCTTTTGCCTGCAAACCAACGTTATCCAAATAGTCGTCGTCGTGTGCTGGATCGTGATGAAAGATGACTAAGGTTTTGACGTTGGCTGCTTGGGCAACTTTGATTGCTTCTTGCCATGTTGAGTGTCCCCAACCAATTTTCGGTGATTTGGAAGAATGATATTCTTCATCAGAATAAGTGGAATCGTAGATGAGAATATCAGCGTTACGGGCTAACCACAAAACATTTTCATCAAGGCGATCGGGATAATGTTCGGTGTCGGTAACATAAACAGCAGCTCCACCATGCCAGTTAACTCGATATCCTACAGCTTCACCAGGATGGTTTAGAGGTGCGGTTTCGACGAGAATATCGTCAATTTTGATTGCTTCTCCGGGTGTGACATCACAAAAATTCAAGTCAGCCTGCATGATTTGCAAGGGAACTGGAAAGTTAGGATGTAACATTTGGTCATTTAGACGTTGCTCGACAGTCGAACCATCGGGTGCGATCGCGCCATAAATACTAAAGCGATTTCCTTTGACAAAACCTGGGGTAAAGAAAGGAAAACCCTGCATGTGGTCCCAATGGGAATGGGTAAAAAAGATATGGGCTTCGGCTGGCATTTGGCGCAATAAGGATTGTCCCAAAACATGCAGCCCTGTACCACCATCGAAAACTAAGCGTTTACCGCCCACTTGCATCTCGACGCAAGGGGTATTACCGCCATAACGGACGGTGTTTGGTCCTGGACAGGGGATGCTGCCACGAACGCCCCAAAAATGCACGTTAAATTGTTTCTCTATCCTAGACATGGGTGTTGCTTGCTGGACTGAGTGGGCGATTCAAAAATGTTAATTGTTTTGTACAGTTTACGCTGTCTTTAAATAAATGTCAGTGTTGGGTATTTACGAGTGCTACTACATACTCGATTTTAAGGATATTTAAATTCCCATTTGGATAATTGAGTTAAAGCTGTTGTGTAAGTGAGGTTGTATTGTAAAGGAGTAATGCTGATGTAGTTATCGCGGACGACATGTACATCGATTGGTATATTTTGTGGCAAGTTTAGTCCAATCGGCGGTTCGATATCCTCAAGTACTTCCCCGGTTAACCAGTAATAGGTTTTACCACGTGGGTCTATCCGCTTATCAAATACATCCACATAACGACGCACTCCTTGCTGGGTAATTACAGCTCCCTTGATTTCTTCCTGTTGAACGGCAGGAACATTCACATTCAAGAGCATTAATTCAGGTAAAGGATTTTCTGCCAATTGCCCCACTAAAGTTTTGGCAAAATCTGCTGCTGGTTGAAATTCTCTAATTGTGTGGCTGGTTAAACTGAAAGCGATGCTGGGAATACCTTCGATCACACCTTCCATGGCAGCCGAAACGGTTCCTGAGTAAAGTATCTCGGTGCCGAGATTTGCACCGTGGTTTATTCCTGATAAAACTAAATCTGGAGGGGAATCTAGCAAAGCCCACAAAGCTAATTTGACGCAATCGGAAGGTGTACCATCGCAAGCCCAAGCTTTGACTGATGGATAAAATAGAGACTCAACTATTTCTGCGCGAATTGGTTGGTGCAAAGTCAATCCATGTCCAGTTGCCGATCGCTCTCGATCTGGACAAACGACTGTTACTTCGTGTCCTGCCTCTGCTAGGGTATTGGCTAAAGTACGGATACCCAAAGCTGAAACTCCATCGTCGTTGCTAATCAGCAGTTTCATCTGGTTGTTTAATCTCTAGGTTTTCTCAGATAATATTGATTTACAAGTTACCATGCAAAGATTGCAGTCGAGTTAGAAACACTTAGGACTTACGCAAAGAAACCCAGTTTTTATGCAAAATCGTTGTTTTGACGACCAGTTTCTACGAAGAAACAGGGTTTCTGACTTCACGTGCGTAAGCTTTAACACTGTCACTATGCATAATTATAATACTTGTCTATTTTGTGACAATTTTTAATTAAAATTAATTAAATTTCTACGATTGTGGCAAAAAATAGGACGATTCCTTATTATCCTTTCTCGTTTGCTTGTAAACTAATATTTATGTTTCCAAGTTTTTTACCTACCACAGTCGAGCAACTTACCGAAGCGGCTTCAATTGCGATCGCGCAAAAAATCGAGCTAGTAGAAATTTTGAGTCCGGTTGCGAATCAAACGATTACTACTGCCTATGTCCATCAAGCTCAAGCGGGGCAAGGGAATAGAGATACTCCATTTTTATTAATTCATGGTTTTGATAGTTCTTTATTAGAATTTCGCCGTCTTTTTCCACTTCTTGCCGCAGAAAATGAAGTTTGGGCTGTCGATATACTAGGCTTTGGTTTCACGGATCGGGTTGGGGGAGTTGAATATAGTCCAAATGCTATCAAAACCCATCTTTATTACTTCTGGAAAACTCTAATTAATAAGCCAGTTGTTTTAGTTGGTGCTTCGATGGGTGGTGCAGCAGCTTTAGATTTTACTCTTACCTATCCGGAAGCTGTGGAAAAATTAGTATTAATTGACAGTGCTGGTTTAGTGGCTAATTCTCCATTAGTAAAATTCATGTTTTCACCTTTGGATACTTGGCTGACAAATTTTTTAAAAAGTCCAAAAGTGCGTCAAAATATTTCTCGTGCTGCTTACAAAAATAAAGAATTAGCTTCCATTGATGCTCAAATTTGTGCGGCATTGCATTTAGATTTACCTAACTGGAATACTGCTTTGATTGCTTTTACAAAAAGCGGTGGTTATAGTGCTTTTAGATTCAAACAATTAATGGAAATTCAACAAGAAACATTAATTTTGTGGGGTGACTCGGATAAAATTCTGGGTATCAAAGATGCGGCAGGGTTTAAAAGAGCTATTCCCAATAGTAAGTTAATTTGGATTGAAGATTCTGGACATGTACCGCATTTAGAACAACCGCAAATTACAGCAAAACATTTATTAGAGTTTGCGAGATAAAATTCTCGAATTCTTAAATAAATACGAGAACCTCAAACTAATCAATTGAAATCGGGAAAACCCAATCTTGATAATTGCGATCGCGATTTTCTGTAATCGCTGTAAATTTTTCTCTCAATTTTTCAGTGATTGGTCTATTTTCTGGTAAAGAAAAATTTTCTATTCTTGTGACTGGTAAAACTTTTGCAGCAGTTCCGCACAAAAAGACTTCATCGGCAATAAACAATTCTGACTTGTCAATTGGTCTTTCGATAATTTTAAGACCTAAATCATCAGCAATTCTCATCACACTATCGCGGGTAATTCCTTCTAAAATATCTTGTTCAAATCCAGGTGTAAAAATCTGACCGTTTCTAACAATAAAAATATTCATTCCCGAAGCTTCGCTAACTTTTCCTTGGGAGTTCATCAAAATTGCTTCATCAAAACCAGATTCAACAGCTTCAGTTTTTGCTAGGGAAGAAGTGATGTAAGCAGCGCTAATTTTCCCCCGCAATGGAAAGCTAACATCATTTTGACGATACCAGGAGCTAATTCGACAAGTGACACCTTCAGGTGAAGAATATTCACCCAATTCTAAACCATAAACGAAGAAATCCTTTTGAATATTGTGTAATCTTGGTGCAATTCCTAAATCGGAAGTATAGACGAAAGGACGAATATAAAAAGAAATTTTAGGACTATTTTTTTTAACAAAATCAATAATAGTTGTTTGAATTTTTTCGGCTGAAATATCGTAATGAAGATATTTTGCACTAGTACTTAATCTTTGACAGTGACGGTCTAATCTAAATAATAATATTTGATTGGGATTTTGCGGATCGGGAATACCACGCAATCCCCCTAATGCACCAGTTCCATAGTGTAGCGCATGGGTTGCGATCGAAATTTTTGCTTCGGCAAAAGGTACAAATTTATCTTCAAAAAATGCGATGGGTAAAAAATTGTACATGAGAAATGTTATAGCCCTATTATTCTGGCAATCATTTTAACACTATGATTAAAAAAACTGTCATTTAAAAAACTCTTATTAACAAATAAAAAAGTAAGCGTTCAAGAATAGAACGCTTTTTCTATGAATACAGCGAGCGTAGACTTTGCTTTTAGTTTTGCCAGCAAACCAATCGCAAACCAATCGCAAACCAATCGATTAATCAAGTAACCACATTGGAGATGAATCTTCTTTTTCTTCTTGGCTTTCTCTCATTGGTGATGGTTCAATTGGTCGTCTGTCTAATGCATGGTGAGATTTTTTATAGTTATTGACCACAATTGGTTTGTAAGCACCTTGGGATGTTTGTGCCTTGTTTTGTTTAACCAATGCAAATTTTTCTTGCTCTTGTTCAAACTCGACTTTTTTTTGTACAAACTGCGATTTTTCTTGCTTCAAAATACTAATTTCGGCATTAAGTTGTGAATTCGCATCGGCAAGATGAATTGCGGCTGTTTTGGCTTCTTTAAGCTCTTTCTCTAAATTTTTCGATTTAGTTTCTTGTTGAATTAAAGTAGATTTTAGCTGGTTAATTTCTTCCTGTAAATTGATTTCATTTTTCTGGGATTTTCCTAAAGATTCCCTTAACTCTCTAATTGTCGCTTCTAAATTTGCTTGATTTGAATGGGTTGATGTTAGGCTATTTTTGTCTTCTTGATTCTCTAAATCTTCTTGAGTTTTATTTGTTTCTTTTTTTGTGGTCTTTGCTGTAGTTTTTGGTATTTCTTCATTCTCGTCGTCGTTTTTATGCAAATTTGAAACTGCTGTTGCAGTAACATCAATTACTGAATCTTGAGTAGGTGTCGGAATCTTTTTGGCTTCGTCTTGTATTAATTCAGTTAGTCGTCTCTTAACCATTATTTTCTCCAGTCTCGCTGTATTTCTTCGGCAACACGACGGTAGTCTGATTCTGCCTCGCGTCCATTTTTACCCCGCCATTGCGTAATTGCCACACCATCAAGCGTAGCTCGCTCATGAGCTTTATAAATACGGATGAAAGCATTGCAGGCAGGAATTCCTAGCTCCATCAAAGCATTTTGCGCTTCCAGTGCTTCCCCTAAACTCCGCGTATCAACCTTCGTCAGCAAGACTCGATGGGGAGTTCCGACAGGAGTTACTGCTGACTTGACTGTATCAACAAGCACTGCTAAATCCATCGGTGCTGGAGGTGTGGGTAAAACTAAATAATCAGCAATTCCCACAACTGCCGCTAAAGCTTCAGAGTGTAGCGCTGGAGGCGTATCTACTATAACTAAATCGTAACCTTTTATAGAGCGCAAATGACTTAAAAGTTGAGGATTTGTATCTTGAGATAAATCAAATCCCATTCCGTTCTGGCTACGTCCAACCCACCAACTTGCAGAACCTTGAATATCGGCATCGACAAGAAGTACTTTTTGTTGTTCTGCGAAAGTGGCTGCGAGATTAACTGCGGTAGTTGTTTTACCAACTCCGCCTTTACCATTAACAACCGCAATAATTTTAGGCACTGTTTAGATAGTGACACTGATATTATTTGAATATACCGCGAAAGGGGAACAAAGGATAAACATTAATATGGCTGTCACCGCAGTAACATGGCTTAATGTCTAAAAATAAATGTTTACAACAATTCCAAAAAGTAATCTAAATCTATCCGAGCTTGCTTTAAAATACGAGCTAGGGTACTTCGCTTAACTGGACGATGTGCTGGAACAGTTATCTTTAAAGTCTCATCCGGTAATGATTTCTCTACTCGAATATGACTACCTTTTTGACGAACCACTATCCACCCGTCTTTCTCCAATGCTGCGATAATTTGGGTGTAGGGTACACTAGGAACTTTGCTCATAAAACCAATTCTCGTACTATTACACCTTCTTGAACGGAAATATCATCATCTAACGGTTCAAGGTAAAGTTCTATAGCTTCTTGAATATTTGCCAATGCATCATCAACACTTTCTCCCTCGCTGATGCAGCCAGGTAGTGAGGGAACATAAATGGTGTAGCCACCTTCATCGCTAGGTTCTAAGATGACTTTTAATTTCATGATTTGTAAAGCAAAATCTAGATTATGTTTACCATTTTAAATCAGTTGGGTGTAGGCAATACTAAGGACTTGAGTCAGAAAAGTAATTATCAGATGATATTCCTTTTGGGAGTAGCTATCGTGATGGTGCATTAGAAGGAAGAAATGGGTTTCCGAAAGGGTAGTACCTGCTTTACAGCGATCGCATTTATTTTCTTACTTTATACACGGTTTGATTCAGGATGTCCAAAACTTGGCTAGGTTTAAATATTGGTAATTCCCGATCGCACTGGGGATTATTTGCAGATAAAACCCTGATTCACGCTTGGGATAGTTCGCATGTATCTGTGGATGTGGTGCAAGAGTTCACAGAGAATGGGAAAATAGAAAAACTATTTTCTGGGTTTGATTTTTCCCAGCTTCCAATTCATGTTCTTATCGATTTTCCGAGAATTGCGATCGCATCTGTAGTTCCCCGACAAACTGAAATCTGGCAAATTTACACAAATGTAAAAATAGTTACTTTAGCTGATATCCCGTTGAAAGCGATGTATCCAACTTTGGGTATTGACAGAGCGCTAGCTATACATGGCGCAGGGACTTATTTAGGTTTTCCCATGCTCGTAATAGATGCGGGAACTGCACTGACTTTTACTAGTGTGAATAGGAACCAAGAATTAACTGGAGGAGCGATTTTACCAGGATTAGGCTTGCAATTAGCGACATTAGGAAACAAAACCGGACAGTTACCAGATGTTGAATTACCAAAAAAACTACCCTCACACTTTGCCATGAACACACCTGAAGCGATGCAAAGCGGGGTAATTTATACCTTACTTGCGGGGATTAAAGATTTTATTGAGACTTGGTGGTGTGATTTCCCAAATGGAAAAGTGATGATGACAGGAGGAGATAGTGCCATAATTCATGGTTATTTGCGATCGCATTATCCCAATATTTGCGATCGTATAATCGTAGAACCTAATTTAATCTTCTGGGGAATGGGAGAATTAATTGGTAATGGTTAATGGTTTATGACTAATTCATTACCTGAAAAGCTTACAGATAAAGCATCATTAGTCCTAAATTCTGAATTCTGAATTCCGAATTCTAAATTCTAAATTCTGGATTCTGGATTCTGAATTCTAAATTCTGGGTTCTAGATTCTAGATTCTGAATTCTGGATTCTAGATTCTAGATTCTGAATTCTGAATTCTGGATTCTAGATTCTGAATATTATACAAAATTACTTTTAATAAAATCCCGAATTTCCTCAGCAACTATCGCACGACACTGTTGTGGTAAATCATTTTCCCCATGTGCGATCGTTTTCAAACTTGCCCCTGGTATGAGCTGTGCATAAACCTGGCTTGCTTTTAATGCTTCTTGGCTGTCTTTTCCACCTTGTAAAATTAAAACTGGAGCTTGCATAAAATGGAGCCGTGTCTCTAAATACTCTGCGTGAATTTCCTGATTTTGACGTTGAAATAGCAACTCGCAAGCAGTTGGATATTCCTCTATTTTCCGACGCAATTTCCACTCCTCATCCACATTAATCTTCCAACCAAATAATTTTGCCAGGGGACGCAGCAATCGCAACAAAGCAAACATAAATTCCGAACGTTGTAGAATAGTTTGCATCTGCTTCAGATGCTTTTCTGCTACTTCATTTCCTACACCTTCTGGTGCAAGCAATACTAAACCCCTGACATTCTCCGGATACTTGAGAGCATAACTTGCAGCTACCCATCCCCCTAATGAATGACCTACCAAATAGACATTCTCTAATTTCAATGCTTGTAAAAATTCAGCTAAACATTCAACTTGCAAATCAATTGAGTAGTGAATATCAGGAATATCTGACTCTCCGAATCCAAGTAAATCCGGTGTAAAGCAATGAAATTCGCGAGAAAACAATTCCATTACTGGAACCCATTGACTGCCTTCATTCCAACTACCATGCAGGAAAATAACAGGGATTCCCTCACCAACCTCACGCCAGAATAACAGCCCTTGAGAGAGTTTAATCCGGGAGTTACGAAATAAAGTCTCCATTTCAATAAGTAATTAGTGGTTAATAGCTAGTCGTTAGGTATTAGTTGTTAATGGTTCATGGCTAAGTACATGGGATTAAATAAGCGAAAAACTTAATACCTAATCTCCACAACCCTACTAAGTATTAGCAATTAAATAACATACATATCTTGTGGAATGGGCAGGAAAGCCCGTTAATTTAATTAGGCAAGCGGGATGTTCAGAAGTTTGACACCGCCAACTTCTCTGTTACACAAAATCAGAACTATAATTAATCACTACAAAATACCACTTAACCATCTAACAATTAACAATTAACTACTAACAACATAAAAGATAATAATTATGACAGCGTTGTCAAGCCTTTTAAGTAATCTTGCAACTGCTGTGTGTGGTCATGAGACATAGGTTCGGTTGGCAGCGAGTCAGGAGAAAAAGCCTGAATTTCCATAACTTCGAGGGTATCTTGTACCTCCATATTGCCCCGAACATCAGCTTCCACCACAACACAAATTGAGTGAATTCTGGGGTCACGATCTGGTGCAGAATATACACCGACTAAGCGGCGAATTTGTACCAGTTCCAACCCAGTTTCTTCCTTCAATTCGCGTTCGATTGTGCTAGGTATATCTTCTCCCCAATCCACCATTCCTCCAGGCAAACCCCAAAGACCATTGTCACGTCGTCGGATTAGGACAATTCGTCCATCTGGCAAAATGGGAATAATGCTTGTACCTGGGACGGGATGACGAAATATGACACCAAGTACAGCCTGTCCAAAACGCCATAGACCACGTGTGGACTTGATTCCTACAGCAAACAAAGCAAGAATATTCAATCTTCAAAGTTCGGTTATTTTACTTGGTATTATTCACCACTCGCAGTTACTTAAATCAATCTGATATTAAGTTAGACGTTATCCGATCGCGCTTGTGGCTCTGGGCTTTATTCTAACGACTAGCGTAGAACAAATCAATATTACCATCTACTGAAAAACTAAGTTAAGATAAGTGCTTATCAATACGCAATATTTGCCGCCAAAATGATTAAGTTGGATTTGTTTTAAATTGTAAACAAAATAACCTTTTTCAAGTAGGGGGCTTACTGTAAAATATGTATGTGAAAATTTATTTTTAGAAAAATCAAATAGGATTACTCAACCTGGTCTCATTTGGGAAAAGGGTAGTTTAGAGAATATTTACCATCACTAAAAAATAAGAATAGTAACATTAAAACTACAACAAAATATAGATAAATTTAGATACATAGGCAGTAAAATAATAGTAATAATTTACATATCGTAGGCTAAATTTGTCGCCGTTGACATAGTTAAAGCAAATAAGGTAAGCTAGATTGCTATTTAAAGTATAATCAAGGCTAAACTAGGTTTAAACTATATCAATAGTACTCAGTAGCAAAAGCTAATGTTGCGTAATTGATACCTAGAAGCCATTTTTTTGTTGTTTATTCATGAGGTGAGTATGGCAAAGCGCCGCAACCCGAAAAAAGAAAAGGCGCTACGGAACCAGGCTTATGCCCGCAAGTTTCGTAAACGGACTACTACAGGAAGAATGAATCGAAGATTCCAACAACGACCGCCAAAGAGTGAAGAAGAAGAAGGAGCAGCAGCAGATATGGGTGCTGCTGATTCATAACTTCAATCGGTATTTAACTCTGAAGCTATTTCATTGCTGTTGTATTTTGTCTAAATTGGGGCGTACATTTTCTTTTATTTGTACGCCCTAAATTGTGTTTTATTCTTTCTTTAAACCTGAGTAGTCATTTGAGAACGAGCGCGGGTTAGTGCTTTACTAATTTGAGCAAAGCCAGTACCTCCGTAGGTATTACGAGCAGCAACTACTTGTCGGGGCGAAATTGCTTCGTAGATATCTGCTTCAAAGGCGGTATGTAGTTGTTTCCACTCGTCTAAGCTTAAATCTTTGAGAAGTTTTTTAGCAGCGATACAGGTTTTAACAACTTTGCCGACGAGATTGTAAGCTTCCCGAAATGGGATACCCTTAGTAGCGAGATAATCAGCGACATCAGTAGCATTAGAAAAGTCCTCACAAACGGCTTCAGCCAAGCGTTGAGTCCGAAATTCCAAACCTTCTTTTAAGAGAATTGTCATTGCTTCCAGACAGGCTTTGACTGTATTGACGCTATCGAATAAGCCTTCTTTATCTTCTTGTAAGTCCTTGTTGTATGCCAAGGGTAATCCCTTCATCATCACCAGTAGCGCTTGGAGATGACCGAATACACGACCTGTTTTTCCCCGCACCAGTTCTGGTACGTCGGGGTTTTTCTTTTGGGGCATGATGCTAGAACCTGTAGCACAGCTATCTTTGAGGGTGACAAAGCGAAATTCTTCGCTTGCCCAGAATATCACCTCTTCTGAGAGACGGCTGAGGTGAACCATGATTAAGCTGGCTGCTGCGAGAAATTCGATGGCAAAATCGCGATCGCTCACACCATCGAGGCTATTTTCGTAAACTGCGTCAAAGTCTAATAATTTAGCACTATAGTGGCGATCGATGGGGAAAGTGGTTCCCGCCAAAGCACCGCAACCCAAAGGCGAAATATTTACCCGTCGCAACACATCCCCCAACCGTTCCCAGTCGCGCTGGGTCATTTGGAAATATGCCAGTAAATGATGTGCCAAGCTTAGGGGTTGAGCGCGTTGTAAGTGGGTATAGCCAGGAATTAAGGTTTCAATATTTGCTTCGGCAATCTCGACTAAAACCGCTTGAAAATCCCGTAGTAGGTGGCGAATTTGCTGAATTTGGTCGCGCAGGTAAAGACGGGTATCTGTACCTACTTGGTCGTTGCGGGAACGGGCTGTGTGTAACTTTTTTGCAACATCTCCGAGTATTTCCGTAAGTCTTTTTTCAACAGCAAAATGGATATCTTCCGCATCAATGCCCGGATTAAAGTTCCCTTGGCGATATTCTTGGCGAATTTCTTCTAAACCGTCAACGAGTTCTTTACCTTCCTCAGTGGAAATAATACCAGTATGTGCAAGCATTTTTGCATGAGCTTGCGAACCAGTAATGTCGTATTCTATTAATTGAATATCAAAATTAATACTTGCATTAAAGCGAGCGATCGCAGGATGAGCGCGGATTCAAATCGCTGGCTCCAAGTTTGTTGCTGAGTCATAGATGCTGAAGTTTGGGAAGATACAGTTAGGAATTAGGAGTTAGGAATTAGGAGTTAGGAATTAGGAGTTAGGAATTATGAATTGAGGCAGGGTTAAAACCTAATTTTTAACTCCTCACTCTTAACTCCTAACTTTGTCTTTAGCCATAACTAGTTAGATTCCGAATCATATAGCCAATGACCAGACCAATCAACAGTGCCCAAGCTTGCCCGGTTTGTACAAAATGCGAAAACGACTTTTGCATCTGACCAAGAAGATTTGGGTCATTGATTGTTTGGGCAAAGACAGTCAAATCGATATTGCTTACCCAATCGCTAATTAGTTCCATATTGCCTCGAAATAGTAGATTAAAAACAATAACAATCAATTGACAGTTAAACGTCAAAACAGGCAATTACACACAAACTACGGTTAATTACGTGTAAATGCTGAAAGATAAGTTAAGAAGATAACTTTAATGTCATAACCTTAATTTGCAGATAATGTCCAGGGAATTGGGAATTGGGTATTAATAATTATGAATTTTTATTATTGCCTATTTTCCCCTCTCTTCTTCCTAATACCAATTCTTTGTGAAGCTGCATCGAATTTTACCCCACCCTAACCCTCTGACAGGTGGTAGGGTAAAATGACTGTGGGTTAAGCTTTTGGCTTAAGTTGACACCAATGGGTTTTCCCACCCTTGCTTGCGAATGATAAATCTGTGATTGTGATATTCTATTTTCTAAAAGACCTTAGAAGTTCAAAAGGATAAAAATGAAATATACTTATTTTTGACCAACTTGTTAACTAACAATCCCTTACTCCCGATATCTAAGGTTTCAACTTAATAATTTCTAACTGATAACTCCTAATTCACCATTCATAACTCAACAACTATAGAAGAATGATTGACCGCGAACAAGTTCATAAAGTCGCATCTTTAGCGCGTTTAGAATTAACATCGGAAGAAGAAGAAACATTTACGACCCAATTAGGAAGTATTCTGGAATATATAGAGCAATTGAATGAACTTGATGTAACAGACGTTGTGCCAACTACGAGGGCAATTGATGTTAGCAATGTAACCAGACCAGATAATTTGCAGCCTTACCCAGAACGTGAAGCTATTCTCAGTGGGGCACCAGAACAAGAAGGCGATTTCTTCAAGGTACCAAAAATTTTGAATCCTGAATAGAGTTAATAGGTAATAAATCTTAACAAGTAGGGTGCTTGATATCCTGTGTAAAAACTCTATTTTTACCTAGAATTTCTATGAAAGCGTCGTAATGTACCGATTATGATGATGCGTTACCCTACACGAACATATGCCACAATTAACCAAATAACTAACTAAAGAAAGATGTATTTATAAATATAATTTGTAGAAATTAAGATAGGTGGGTTTATCCCGCCATTTTTGTATGTAGATTTATATGTAGAAATGCCGGGGTAGCAATATGGGTTTAGGAATTCTCAAAGACGGAAAATGGATATCAGAACGCGAACAAGAGGATACGGAAGGTAAATTTATTCGTCCATCAACTACTTTTCGCAATCAAATTACAGCCGATGGGGCAAGTGGATTTAAAGCGGAACCTGGACGTTATCATTTATATATTTCTTGGGCTTGTCCTTGGGCTTGTCGTACTGCAATTTTGCGACAATTAAAAGGACTACAAGATGTAATTGGTTTATCTGTTGTTGCGGCAGAAATTCATGATAACAGTTGGGAATTTAGTCATGAACCTGGTTCTATTCCCGATACTGTTAATAATGCTGAATATCTTTGGCAAATTTATCTCAAAGCTGACTACAATTATAGTGGTAGGGTGACAGTTCCGGTATTGTGGGATAAGCAAAACAACATAATAGTGAATAACGAATCCCGCGAAATTATGCGTATGTTGGATACAGAGTTTAATGATTTTGCTCAAAAAGATATTAATTTTTACCCTGAAGATTTACAAACTCAAATTGATGAGACAGTAGACGCTATTTATCAACCAATAAATAATGGCGTTTATCGGGCTGGATTTGCCACAACTCAATCAGCATATGATGAAGCTGTTACCGAATTATTTGATAACTTAGATAAGTGGGAAAAGATATTAGGAGAAAAGCGCTATTTGTGTGGCGATTCCCTTACAGAAGCAGACTGGTGTATGTTTACAACTTTATTTCGATTTGATGCGGTTTATTATGTACATTTCAAGTGTAATATCCGCCGGATAATTGATTACCCAAATTTGTGGAATTATCTCAAGGATTTATATCAATATCCAGGTGTGAAAGAGACTTGTAATCTCGACCATATTAAACGGCATTATTATAAAAGTCATCCTCAGGTTAATCCGACTCGCATTGTACCCAAGGGACCAATAATTAATTTTGACGAACCCCATAATCGGGGTAAATAAACCTGCTTGGTATAGCTTTGCATAAGTTCATAGCAAATTGACAAGGAAATAGCAGTTTTTAAAAACAACCTAACAAATGAAAGCAATCTCCTGTAGGTTGGGTGGAACGTAGTGTAACCCAACACATGATAAGAGGAAAATAAACGTTATTTAAAACACAAAATATTAAATTTGAACGCATAAAATCAACCCTTCTAAAGATGAAAGCATATTGAATATTATCACCCATCTAAAAACTGAATGTTGGGTGGAGCAAAGCGTAACCCAACCTACAAAAATAAGCTTTTCAAGGTAGACATGGTTTAATATTTTAATTATTTATGTAGTAGAAAAATTAGCATTTGAGAATAGTTGTATCACCATTTCTGCACGAGATGACACCTCAAGCTTGCGAAATATGCGCTTTAAAGCTTGCTTGACGGTATGTTCAGAAATACAAAGTTTTTCACCAATTTGAGAATTTTTTAAACCTTGGGCAACGAGTTCGGCAATTTCCAATTCGCGTGGTGTTAAACGACTAATATTGATAATATTTTTAGTATTAAAGCTATTAATATTAATTTGTTGTGATTCTAATTGTCGCGAAGCAAACCAAGTTGACAAGTGCAAACACAAAGCACTAAGGTCAGCTAGATTCTGCTGATTAAAAGCGGGAGAATCGCAATCGCGTGTCAAAGCCATTCCCCCAATCAACTGACCTTGATGAACAATAGGTCCCACCATAACATGCGCGTGGTCAGCACGGGGACAAATGGTTTTCCAGACTCCGGGGGGTAGAACTATTTCATCATGAACTGCGGTATGTCGTTCCACCAAGTAGCGTAGAACTGGGTTGTAATCTAACGATAATGCTTTTCGTAACAAGCTAGATTTTGCTGTCTCCTCAGAGGGAAGTTGCTGGTGAAAAAAGAGATTGCAACGTTTAGCTGCAAAATATTCGCTGATATGAGGAATAACGTGCGATGTTCCACTGGAACCGCTAAGAAGCGATCGCAATTCTTCTTGATTGCGAGATTTAGCTATTTCCTGAAATAAAGACTGTAAAGAGCTTGTCATATCAAGAATCCCATCCAAAAACTGTACTCTTTCGAGGGCTATTTTTAGTTAAAAATTAATTTTACTCTAGCGCTATCACATCCACAGAGCAAGGATAAATGCTTTATGTCATTTGATAGTCAGCAGCAAATTCAAGCATCAGCAACAAATAACTATACTTATCCTCAAGTAATTGTCGAAACTGAATGGGTTGCAAAGAATTTAGATAATCCCAATATTCGCATTCTTGAAGTTGATATGGATGCAAATAGCTATGAAACAGGTCATTTATCAGGTGCAGTATTTTGGCATAGCTTTCAAACAGTTTCCCTTCCAGATATGCGCTATAACTTCAATAAAGAAGCTCTAGAAAAGTTACTTTCACAAAGTGGAATTAACAACGATACTACAATTATTGTGTATAGTAACCATAATGCGATCGCACCAGTTGTATTTTGGTTTTTAACAGGATTTGGACATCACGATGTTCGGGTTATCGATGGTGGAAAGAAGAAGTGGATTGCGGAAAATCGCCATTTAACCAAAGAAATTTTAACACCAACAAAAACTGAATATAAAGTACAGGATTTTGACCAAAATTTAAGAGTTGAATTTAACACTGTACTCCAAGCAATTAATAATCCAAGTTATGCACTTGTGGATGTTAGAACTGCTGAAGAATATCGTGGTGAGTTATTTATGATGAAACCACCAGAAGCAGGTGAACGTGGAGGACATATACCAGGAGCAGCACATATTCGTTATCAGGAAGCGCTACGAGAAGATGATACTTTTAAATCGGTTGCAGAGTTAAAAGCACTATATGAAAGTAAAGGAGTTAGCAGCGACAAAAATATAATTATATATTGTGCAGTTGGAGCAAGAGCAGCACATACATGGTTTGTTTTGAAATATTTGTTAGGGTATTCAAATGTAAGAAATTATGATGCATCGTGGAGTGAATGGGGTTCACGTTCTGATACCCCTGTTGAACAATAAAAACTAGGTTAGTTTTGTAGGGTACGTCAGGTAAAACTAGAATCCAGTACAATTATGGCAATTATCTATCATGACGTACATTGAGTAATTGAATAAAAAAATAATATTTAGTAGCTTATTATATTACCATTATCCATTTGGAGGATGGTAATTTTAATTTGAGCTAATCGTATATTTATAAATTGAAATATTTATAGGTTTCCAATTTGGTTATTACAAAACTAAATTTAGTAAAAACTTCTCATATATCGGTATATTTCTCAGTATTCCGAAAAATAATGAAGCGGAAAATATATCATTTTACTCATCAATCATATTTGCATTTTGATTTTAATAAGTTAGAACTGATACAGCAATATTAATTTTGTAGCCATTTTTATTACATTTGGCTATTTTTTATATGGTGTAATAAAAAAAATTACTCAAAGGGAGATTTAAGTTGACTTTATCAATTCAAACTAAATGCAAAATTAATCAATATCTTAAAAATCTCATATCTTCTGTTACCAATTCAGTAAATGAACTCACACTTGATGAAATTATTAATCATAAAAACCCTTTAATTAGAGAAATGTTTCATAATAATCCTGAAGAATTCATTGCTTTTTTTGTAATGGAACGAGTTGAACGCTCTTTCGTTACTCATATGGGTAAGATGATAGAAAATATTGTCGAAATTTTAGTCCAAGAACAAGAAGGAGAAATTATAGGTACAAAAAAAGATTGGAAACCTTATGACTTAAAATTTCGTTTGAAAGACGGTAAAGAATACTGGTTGGAAATAAAATCAATTCTAAACCAAAATAAAAGTAGTAAAAACAGTATTGATGTCTCTAGAAAAAATGCACTCAAGCAAGGCAAAGAATTTCGCTTATGTATTTATTATCCAACAAAAATAATTAACAAAGAAAAC
Organism: Calothrix sp. CSU_2_0; assembly: GCA_012034595.1. GTDB lineage: Bacteria > Cyanobacteriota > Cyanobacteriia > Cyanobacteriales > Nostocaceae > Brunnivagina. The sequence continues at coordinate 60,247 of JAAUPE010000023.1, forward strand.
TATATACTTGTTGGTGAGGAATTTTGGAGTTTTGTTGGAGGGGATAAATCTACACAGTCAGAGGTTTTTAATTTGATTAAAAATACTGCACAAGGATTCTCATTTATTAATTTAGTTAAAAATAGGACTGAAATACTCCTAGAGAAATATATGAAATAATTATTGTTACTTATGTCAAAAAGATATTCTATAAGTTTTTAAATATATATTTAACTAGTAAAAAATTATTCCTAAACCAAAACCAAATTATCGCGATGTACTACAGTTTCCACCCCTACATAACCTAAAATCTCGCTAATTTCCCGCGAATGTCTTCCGCGAATTTTTAGTAATTCCTCACTACTATAATTCACCAAACCCCGTGCAATCTCATTACCTTGACTATCAAAAATACCCACCGCTTCCTGAGTCTCAAACTCACCTTCAACTAAACTAATCCCCGCAGCTAATAAAGACTTACCACCATCAGAAATTGCGATCGCAGCACCATTATCCAAGTACAATTTTCCCGCAGTCACCAAACCATAAGCAATCCAACGTTTCCGTGCTGACGTCGGTTCGGGTTGGGGTTCAAAATGTGTCCCCAAAGGTTCCCCATTAATGATTCTCTCAATGTTACCGGGATATTTCCCTTCAGTAATCACAGTGCGAACTCCCGCAGCTACAGCGATACGTGCTGCCGATATTTTCGTCACCATTCCCCCTGTTCCCCATTGCGAA
>JAAUPE010000297.1 GCA_012034595.1 Calothrix sp. CSU_2_0
TATATAAAAATACAAATGACCGGGAGAGACGACCCACCGGGTCGTCTCTACGTAAATGCCAATTTATTATTTGACACGACCTCGGAAACGGATAAACCCGTGGGAATTAATTGGTGTACCAGGTGCTGTAGCATTTGGTAGATTTCCTAATTTCACCACAACAACACCATTGTTATTAGCACCATCGCACTTGATACCAGGGTATTGAATTGTGGGGTCAACACCTGGAGATAAATATTCGGCTTTATCCCCGTCACTGGTATTAGTGAGGGATTCTATTGCACCATTATATTGCCAAACGATACCTCGGTCGGCACTTGGAAGACCAGTTGTGTTTTTGACGGGGAAACTATTGAAAGCAGTCGGAATAAAGGTAGTATTAGCCGGAACGCGATCGCATATCAAAACTTTGCTTGCTGTTGTGTCACCTGCGGATAAGTAATAAATAGTGTATTCAATTTCATCGTTAGGTCGAACATTACCACCATTAATACCACCAATTAGGAAAGTATTGGGGTCAAGCCATTTATCTGTATCAGGTTTGGCTGGAGATACAGGGTTATCTAAGGTGTTATCGTCGTAGAGGTTGCCTGCTTCATTGATGTAACCAGCTAAATCGTTGCCGTTTGAGTGGTAGTGCTGTTATTTACTTTGGTAATACGTTTGACAAGTAATACGTTGGGATTACTAGGGATATCAAAGCCAAAGTTTTGGTTGCTAACTGGACTACCAGAGACAGTTACAGCTAAATTATTTGGTGTTCCCAGAGTATAACCAGCAGGAATATCTGTATCTGTGGTATCCACTTGGATTTTATAACTACCGTTAGTAACACCAGTGAAGGTGTAAACTCCGTTTAGGTCGATATTGGTGGTTGCGATGATGTTGTTGGTATTATCTAAAAGATTTACGGTGATGCTAGTAGTTAAATTTGGTTCACCGGTATCTAAGTTATTATTGCGATCGCGGTCTTCGTAGAGTGTACCAGAGATATTATAAGTAGGTTGATCGAATCCGAAGTCTTTACCTGTGACATTAGCGTTGGAGACAGTTGCTGTTAAATCATTTGCTGTTCCCAAAATAAACCCGCTAGGAATATCTGTATCTGCTGTATCAACTTTGATTTTGTAAGTTCCAGCTAGTACGTTACTGAAGCTATATTGACCACTAGTATTGGTGACTACTGGACTTGCTACTTGTTCACCTGCATCAATTATGTTGTCATTATTGTTATCTTGATATAGCGTTACCGTGACGTTGGCTCCCAGTGCAGGTTCGCTATCGTTAGTATTATTGCTATTGTTGTCCTTGTAGAGGGTACCGGAAACGCTGTAAGTAGGAGGTTTATAGCCAAAGTCAACAGTGGTGATTGTTTGTGTTGCACTGGATAAATCGACAGTTTGTCTGGTGGCAGTGGTTGCAGTATACCCTGTAGGAACGCCCCCTGTAATTTGAATAATAAAGTCATTATGTCCAGTTCCAGTTACAGGATCGTGGGGCAGCAACTCTGTAAAGTTATAGTTGCCGTTAGCATCAGTGGTTTGGGTGGCTAGTAGGGGTTCGGTAGTATCCAGCACTCCATTTTTGTTGATGTCACGGTAAACAGATACCGATACCCCTGTAATCCCTAATTCTCCGACATCTTGTATGCCGTTACCATTCACATCAGCCCAAACGCGATCGCCAACTGTTGCGTTTCCAACCACACATTCCCCACCATCACTAACTGAAATGGTTGTTTTGGTCGTTCCGGTGTAGGTTCCGCTGGGGAGGATTTCTTGTACGTTACCACTACTAAACAGTGCCCATAGTTTGCCATCACCCGACTTTCCAAATTGATGATTACCACCAGTTGGGGCACTAATATTCGTGTACTTATTGGTATTGAGATTGTAATTCCATAAATGAGCTACACCTGATTGGGATGTTAGGGCAAGGATGATACCTGTATCACTAATAATAAAGTCTCCCCAATCTTCGTTGGTTCGGAAAAGACCACCACCGGAGTTGCCAGCGATATTCAAGGGTGTAACCGTCTGAATCGTTGTGCCATTTGAACCAGCGACAAAATCAATTTTGAAGATTTCAAAATTAGGATTAGATCCACCAGGGGCGTTGCCATCCACACCGAAATAAAGAGAGCCATTATAGAATGCAGCCCCACCGCTCGATAGTGTGGTAAATGAGTATAAGGCTTTATAAGAATTGGGTAGAAAAGATGAGAAGTTATTCGTAATGAGAATGTGTTGATTTGTCAGGGCATTCCAGGCATATAGACTATTAGCATCGCCGTAATAAACCAGTTTGTTAACGTGGTCAGTTGCCATACCGTTAATTGCAGCAACTGAAAAAGTACTTGTTGTTAGTAGCGCTGAGGCTCCCGTTGGTCCATGAATCACATGTAGACTTTTAGGTGTGACTGTCCCATACACTTCTCCATAAGGACTTTCACAGTAAGTAGTTCCTCCTGCTGCTGCGGGCAATGTGTACCCCAAAATATTGATGCTAAAGGCTAAACTAAAAGACGTTCCTGTAAAAATTGTGCTGGAGAGTAGAAAAGATGTCAGTCGCCGCGCTAATTTAACGCACGATTTATCCTGGGATTGGTTTATTGCTTTTAAATTTTTTAAATAAAGATTTCATAGTTTAGTTCCAATAAAAATACATAGGTTGTAAGTAATAATGTTGAGTTTCTAAATTTATAGATACCAGAATAAGGATTGAAGCGTCTTTACACTAGGTTCTTAAGTTGACAAAAAGTCATGATGTTATATAGTATTCCCACGGATAACGAATAAATTCACGTAATCTGATTGCATTTATCGATTTGTAGAGACGCGATATATCGCGTCTCTCCATATATATTTGGTATTTACCGTTCTATTTGCAAATCCTCATCCTGCGGTTCTAAAATAATTTCTACACCGCGAATATCAAAAAACATCACTTCAACACGACGGTTATAAGCATGTTCAATCCTATCTCTACCAGGGGTTTTCAATTTTCTTTCCCCAAAGGAACGAAGCGTCATTCTTTCCGGTGCAATTCCTTTTTTTAATTAGATAATTTCTGGCATTTGTTGCACGTCGCAGTGCTAAATTTTTGTTGTAAGTGTCGCTAGCACGGGAATCTGTATGTCCTTGAATTTCAATTACAATCGTCGGATATTGCTGTAATACCGCAGCGATTTTATCGAGAACTTTGCCACTTTCGTCACTAATAAAGTCCTTATCTAGGGCATAGTGGATATTATTAGGAACCCGCAGACGAATTACTTCTGGTGGTGGTTCTGGAGTTGGTTCAATTGGTGGTTCAGGAGTGGGTTCGGGTGGTTTGGGGGTTGTACAGTTAGGAATTTCTCCTGTGGGGTTTGCAAGTTCGTCTTGGTTTTCTAGAAGTTCCGCATTTTTACGAATTTGAGCCATTTCTTCGGGGTTGGTTGATGTCACCAAAGCCGAGTATGCTGGTTCGGAGGTACCGTATTTGGGATGAGATGCGATCGCACTCACTACATTTCCTGGTTTTAGGTTTTCTAAGGTTGCTCCAAAT
>JAAUPE010000129.1 GCA_012034595.1 Calothrix sp. CSU_2_0
CGCAACTATCTAAGTCTAAAATTAATATTTGTATAATTTTAAGATTATTTCTCATTTTAAATAAAATCATTTGCAAAACATCTAGCAAACCTTTAGTTGTTAGTAAAGATTAATTAACATTGGAACAAGTAAAATCTGGGGAATTCAAAATAAAAAGTAAAACTAAAAGCAAATAAATGATAGAATTTTCCAGCTTTGAGTGAAGCATGGGACATTGGCGAACAAAATAGATTATTTTTCCACCTTCCCAGGTTCTCCGGCTTGTTTGCCCTTTTCCCTTACAATTATTTGGATTTGTATTTTCCTACTCCCCTAGCCAATAATATGCCCCGCCGCACCGATATCAAGAAAATTTTATTAGTAGGTTCTGGTCCAATCGTGATTGGACAAGCATGTGAATTTGATTATTCTGGAACCCAAGCCTGTAAAGCGCTACGTGAGGAAGGCTATGAGGTGGTGTTGGTAAATTCCAATCCGGCAACAATTATGACCGATCCGGAGACAGCCGATCGCACTTACATCGAGCCATTAACACCAGATTTAGTCGCCAAAGTGATTGAGAAGGAACGACCAGATGCTTTGTTACCAACGATGGGGGGACAAACAGCCCTGAATATTGCGGTGGCTTTAGCAAAGAATGGTGTTTTAGAAAAATATGGGGTTGAGTTGATTGGTGCGAAGTTACCAGCAATTGAAAAAGCCGAAGATAGAAAACTTTTTAACGAAGCAATGGCAAAAATTGGGGTTGCTGTTTGCCCTAGTGGAACCGCTTCGACTTTGGTGGAGGCAAAAGAAATTGCCCAGAGGATTGGTACTTATCCTTTAATTATTCGTCCTGCTTTCACAATGGGGGGAACTGGTGGTGGTATTAGCTACAACGCAGAAGAATTTGCGGAAATGGCACAGGGAGGTATTGACGCATCTCCTGTTTCCCAGATTCTGATCGACCAGTCGCTGCTAGGGTGGAAGGAGTACGAACTTGAGGTGATGCGAGATTTGGCAGATAACGTTGTCATTATCTGTTCGATTGAAAACCTCGATCCGATGGGGATTCATACCGGGGATTCGATTACCGTTGCTCCTGCCCAAACCCTCACCGATAAAGAATATCAACGGTTGCGGGATATGGCGATCGCAATTATTCGCGAAATTGGGGTGGAAACGGGGGGTTCCAATATTCAATTCGCGGTTAATCCTGTGAATGGGGATGTGGTGGTGATTGAGATGAATCCTCGTGTTTCCCGCAGTTCGGCACTGGCATCGAAAGCTACAGGTTTCCCCATCGCCAAAATGGCGGCAAAGTTGGCAGTAGGTTATACCCTCAACGAAATTAGAAACGACATTACCAAACAAACCCCAGCTTCGTTTGAACCCACCATCGATTATGTGGTGACAAAAGTTCCCCGGTTTGCCTTTGAAAAATTTCCCGGTTCCGAACCCGTCTTAACTACCCAAATGAAATCCGTCGGGGAAGCGATGGCAATTGGACGGACTTTTAACGAATCCTTCCAAAAAGCTATGCGTTCCTTAGAAACAGGGAGAGCAGGTTGGGGATGCGATCGCCAGGAAAAATTACCAAGTGGTGAACAAATCCGTTTTCAACTTCGCACTCCCAACCCTGATCGCGTTTTTGCTCTACGTCATGCCATGCAATTGGGGATGAGTCTCGATGATATCTACGAACTGACGGGAATTGACCATTGGTTCCTCGATAAAATGCAGGAAATTCTCGAAGTCGAAAAATTCCTCAAACGTACACCCTTGCGGCAATTGACAAAAGAGCAGATGTATGATGTCAAACGTCAAGGATTTAGCGATCGGCAAATTGCTTATGCAACGAAAACCAACGAAGATGAAGTTCGTACTTTCCGCAAACAACTGGGAGTCATCCCCGTTTACAAAACAGTAGACACTTGTGCTGCGGAATTTGAAGCTTTTACCCCGTACCACTATTCAACCTACGAAGAAGAAAACGAAATTATCCCCACTGATAAACCCAAGGTGATGATTTTGGGTGGTGGTCCCAACCGGATTGGGCAAGGGATAGAATTTGATTACTGTTGTTGTCACGCAGCTTATGCCCTCAAAGGGGCAGGGTATGAGACGATTATGGTGAACTCCAATCCAGAGACGGTTTCCACAGATTACGACACTAGCGATCGCCTTTATTTTGAACCTCTGACCAAAGAAGACGTTCTCAACATCATCGAAGCTGAAAATCCGGTGGGGATTATTGTTCAATTTGGCGGACAAACACCATTAAAATTATCTTTGCCACTGCAAGAATATTTGGAAAAAATTGGGCAGGGGGAATTGGGCAATGGGGATAGTAAAAACTCCCAATTGCCAGTTACCAAAATTTGGGGTACTTCTCCCGACTCCATCGATGCTGCCGAAAATCGGGAACGGTTTGAAAAAATCCTCAAAGAACTCGATATTGCCCAACCACCCAATGGCATTGCCCGCACTTACGAAGATGCTTTAGTTGTGGCTAAACGGATTGGCTACCCGGTTGTGGTTCGTCCCAGTTACGTTTTAGGTGGACGAGCAATGGAAATCGTCTATTCGGACAGCGAACTCGAACGTTACATGACATTTGCCGTACTAGTCGAACCCGAACACCCAATTTTAATCGACAAATTCTTGGAAAATGCCATTGAAGTCGATGTCGATGCGATCGCAGATCGAACCGGAATGGTCGTGATTGGTGGCATTATGGAACACATCGAACAAGCAGGTATTCACTCCGGGGATTCAGCTTGTACCTTACCTTCGATTTCCCTAGCTCCTGCGGTTCTCGACCGAATTCGCACTTGGACAGTGCAGTTAGCCCAGTCACTCAAAGTCATCGGTTTAATGAATATTCAGTTTGCCGTTGTTAATACCCAAAGTGACTCACCCCAAGTTTACATTTTAGAAGCAAATCCTCGCGCTTCGCGAACTGTGCCTTTTGTATCAAAGGCTACAGGCATCCAACTAGCTAAACTGGCATCTTTAATAATGTCAGGCAAGACATTAGCAGAGTTAAAATTTACCAAAGAAGTGATTCCGTCGCATATTTCTGTGAAAGAAGCCGTATTACCCTTTAGTAAATTCCCCGGTACAGACACCCTACTCGGACCAGAAATGCGTTCGACTGGGGAAGTGATGGGTATCGATGTTGACTTTGGACGCGCTTTTGCCAAAGCTGAACTCGGTGCTGGTGAACAATTACCACTCCAAGGAACAGTGTTTGTCTCAATGAGCGATCGCGATAAGGCAGCATCTGTTACTGTAGTCCAAGAATTTATTGATATGGGCTTTGCAGTCATTGCCACTGATGGAACCCGTCGGATTTTGAAGGAACATGGCTTAGATGTGGAACTGATTTTAAAGTTACACGAAGGTCGTCCCCACGTCCTCGATGCCATCAAAAACCGCAAAATCCAGTTAATTATTAATACACCCTCTGGAGAAGAAGCTCAAACCGATGCTCGATTGATTCGACGTACCGCATTAACTTATAAAATCCCGATTATTACGACGATTGCAGGTGCAAAAGCTACCGCAGCTGGCATTCGTTCGTTACAAACTACTGAGTTAGATGTGCGCGTAATTCAGGAATATACCGCTTTTTAGGGAATTGGGCAGAAATTTGACCTACCCCTTCCCTACAAGGGAAGGGTCATTCACTCATCTGAAAACCACTATAGATATCTATAGACATATTTTATTCCTTCTGATTCCTGATTCCTGATTCCTGATTCCTGATTTCTTCCTTCTTCCCCCTGCCAACCTTGGATGATTATGAGAAAACGTTACATTTATTTATGATATTCATGAATAAATTTGTAGAATAGGTTTACGTGTTTTTACGCTGTAATAGTCTATGGGAGCTTGAAAATATTGGTATTAGGGGTAGCCAAGCATTTCTAATAAATGTTACAATCTTTAATACTAAAAATGAGAGAGTGAATGTTTATCCAGTTACGTTTTATCTAACCCAAGGTACTTGCGGGTCAAATGCATAAAAAGGTAACTTAAGCAAAATTAATTAACCATATATTCATATCAACTAGTTGAACTAGCGAGTCCAACCAACTGGCTACTTGTGACTAGCCCCTATTCCGAAATAGGGCGAAAGACAATTAAAGCAAGGGTTTCAAAGCTAATTGGGGACTAGCCTCGATCGGCATTGACTTGCCAACAACAAACAACTATCCACACACAATTACTCAAGAGTAGCGCCATGAAGACCGCTCAGACACCCACAGACCTCGTGCGGACTTACCTGCGTGAGATTGGCAAAGTGCCACTCTTAACCCACGAGGAAGAGATTTTCTATGGCAAACAGGTGCAACGAATTGCCAGCTTGTACGAAGCGAGGGAGTCTCTTGTCACTCAATTAGGTCGTCAACCGACTTTGGATGAGTGGGCAAAAGCGACAAGTGTAGACACGAAAGAATTAAATCATGCGATCGCAGAAGGTGAATTCGCCAAACGTAAGATGGTGGAAGCGAATTTACGTTTAGTTGTGTCGGTTGCCAAAAAATATATAAAACGTAACGTTGACCTGCTTGACTTAATTCAAGAAGGCAGCATTGGAATGCAACGTGGTGTCGAAAAATTTGACCCCACCAAAGGATATAGATTTTCAACATATGCCTATTGGTGGATACGTCAAGCGATAACTCGTGCTATAGCCGAGAAAGGACGCACCATCCGTTTGCCAATCCATATTACAGAAAAATTAAATAAGATCAAAAAGGCACAACGTCAACTATCGCAGCAGTTGGGACGCGCACCTAGCGTTGGGGAATTAGCCGAAGAACTCGACCTTACACCCCGACAGGTGCGGGAGTATCTCGAAAGAGCGCGATCGCCTCTTTCTTTGGATTTGCGTTTGGGAGATAACCACGACACCGAACTGGGTGAAATGCTCGAAGATACAGGTGGTACACCCGAAGAATTTGTCATGCAATCTTCGCTCACCAACGAGTTACAAAGATTAATGGCAGACCTCACACCGCAACAGCGCGAAGTCATATCATTACGCTTTGGATTAACGGACGGGCAATCTATGACACTTGCCCGCATCGGTGAAATCCTCAGTATCAGCCGCGAACGAGTGCGACAAATCGAACGCGAAGCTCTGACCAAGTTGCGTAAATCCAAAATGGATATGGTTGAGTATTTGGCGAGTTAAGTGATTGTTAATGGGTAAGAGTTACGGGGCAACAATGCCCCATTCCCAATCCCCAATCCCCAATGTCCCATTCCCAATCCCCATTACATAATATTCAATATCTAATTGGGTAGGAAACACTCTCGAATAATTACGGTTACAACGACTGCCAATAACACAGTAAGCTTGTTACATTAGGTTTTAAGAGAAGAAAGCAGTCAGCAACATTCCCAAGCACTACAGGCGATAAGCCAAGCTTAACGTCAAAAGCGTATCGCCCAAAATGATGAAGCTAACTGTAGAAGTATAGGAGGCAAAAATGAGTAACCAATCGAATAATCGAGTTTCTGAATTTTTTAATAGTGAGTCTGAAGCTAGTAATTTACTTTGGCAGTACGTAAAATCACTGAGTCCCGATACCGTGAGCCAGTTGTCTAAGCCATCCTCATCTGAAGTATTTCAGGTAATGGAGCGGAATATTGTCGGTTTGCTGGGAAATTTGCCACCGGAACATTTCGGGGTGACAATTACAACTAGTAGAGAAAACCTTGGTCGTTTGCTAGCTTCTGCGATGATGAGCGGTTATTTCTTGCGTAATGCCGAACAACGGATGAACTTTGAAGTTGTGTTGCAAGGAACGGAAAGCGATGACAGCTAAGAATGATGATGAATTTACCACATAAAATTATCGGGGTTGCTGTTATCTGGGATGATACAGGAAAAATATTAATCGATCGTCGTCTTCCTCAAGGTGCAATGGGGGGTTTATGGGAATTTCCTGGTGGCAAAGTTGAACCATCTGAAACGGTGGAAGATTGTATTAAACGAGAAGTTAAAGAAGAATTGGGAATCGACATTGAAGTCGGAGATTGTTTAATTACTATTGACCATACATACACCCATTTGCGAGTGACGCTAACGGTTCATCATTGCCGTTATGTTGCTGGAATTCCCCAACCCATTGAGTGTGCTGAGGTACGTTGGGTTGGGTTAGATGAGTTGGAAACATTTGAATTCCCGGAAGCAAATACTCAGATTATTGCTGCTTTGAAGCAAGCAAAATCATTTTTATAATATGCGATCGTACTGAATAAATAGACTATGGGTAGATGTTTTTTAATTTTATTGTAGGTTGGGTGCAGACGCACAAGAGACATTTGTAATGATATGATAAGAGACATTTGTAATGATATGATAAATCTACATTTGCGTCGTAACCCAACATTTTATATATTGTTTGAAGTGTCTCTTTGTCGTTGAATTTAAATATTTTTTTGTTTCGATAATTTCTAGTTTACCATTATCATATGTTGGGTTACGCAAAGCCTTCACCCAACCTACAAAACTAAAATAGTGTTTTAAATGGCTCTGATAAAATCCCCAATATTTGATTAATTTCGACAATATAATAATCTCTTTTATCAATTTGGATTGTCTTATCTCTTAATTTTAAAAATTTCCAATCAGTACCAGTCGTTATTGCTCCATAAATGCTTTCGATTGCGTTCTCTTGACGCTGATTGAATATTTGTGCTGCGATCATTTCCGCTATACATTGCCCTAATCCAGCTTTGATATTTTCGTTTTTTGCCTCCACTAATGTGATAACTGGTGTGCGAATTTCATAGATTTCACTTGATGCTGTTAAAATATAATCGCAATAACCATTTAAACCTTGTTGGGAATCGACATTAAATTCTGTACCTGAAAAGAAACCTATTTGAAAATTAGATTGTCTGCGTATCTCCAATAAAATTGGGGTAATAATCAATTCAGAACGGGCTTTTTCTGTATTAATTCCAGTTGCCAGTGCCAGGTTCTCATTTAATGTTGTTTGCAAAAATTGGCTGGGAGTCATACCAGGAATATTCGCAAAAAGATTACCTGGTTCTTCAACAGTTAAACCAAAATTTTGTCTAATTGTAGAAAGATTAAAATCGCTGTAAGCCATTGATTTTTAAAAACCCCTAACGCCAAATTTTGATTGTCTCGTCATCGCTACCACTTATAATTGTCTTCCCATCTGGACTAATCGCCACAGAACGAATGTAATTTTCGTGTCCAGTCAGGGTACAAATTTGTTCTCCGCTTTCTAAGTGCCAAAGTTTAATAGTTTTGTCCCAACTGGCACTAACAAGGATATCGGAGTTTTTACTTAGGGAAATTGAGGAAACCACATCCTGATGTCCTGTTAGAGTACGAATTTCCCTAGCTGTAATTGGATTCCAAAATTTAATCGTTTTATCGCTACTACAACTAATGAGAATTTCACCTTTACGGTCAAATGTAAGACAATTAATAAAGAATTTGTGACCTGTGAGCGTGTGTATTTCGCAACCTGTATCTACTTGCCAAATTTTGATAGTGCAGTCAGCGCTAGCACTTGCAAGGAGCTGTCCGTCGGGACTAAAAGCTAGGGAATGAATAGCATCTTCATGTCCGTTAAAAGTATTAATTTCGTATGTGGTATTTACTTGCGTAATTTTTATTGTACAATCTGCGCTACCACTTGCGAGTAATTGCCCATCTGGACTAAAAGCGATCGCATTTACACCATTATGATGGGATGTTAGAGTACAAATTTTTTTACCTGTCTTAACTTGCCAAAGTTTAATTGTATTATCCCAACTGGCACTAGCAAGGATTTCTCCATCAGGACTAAAGGCTAAATTCCAAACCGAATCGCTATGTCCAGAAAACCAACGTCCAAATTGCCGCAATTTTTCCCCTGTCTGTAATTCCCAAAGTTTAATTGTATTATCGTTGCTACCGCTTGCAAAAAGCTCCCCATTGGGACTAATCGCGATCGCATAAACCATACTTCCATGTCCATGTATAGTTCGATATAACTCCAGGTTCGAGCTTGTTTGACCTAACTTTTCGGTTTGTTGGGTTGCGATTGCTCTGGTTGGGGAAATAATAAATGGGATGGTTGATTGTTGTGATGCAGTTATGAGAGAATTTTGCCCAATGCCATTAGTTAATAAATCTAACCATTCTTCTACCGACTGGGGACGAAATTGCGATCGCATATCCATTCCCTGCAATATTGCCGTATTCACGCGATCGCTAATCCGGGGATTGAACTTTAATGGTGGTTCGAGGGGTACATTCCGAATGCGATCGTCGGCACTTGTGGGGATTACACCAGTTATTAATGTATAAAGGGTTGCAGCCAAACCATAAACATCAATATATTCGCCCCGTGGTGCTTCTAGCTGATACTGTTCTGGCGGTGCAAATCCAGGGGTACGGTACACTGTATGTCTCTGGATAACACCAGGTATAAATTCTCTAGCAATTCCAAAGTCAATCAACACCGCTTCTAATTTCCCCTTGCGAATCATAATATTGCGCGGTTTAATATCTCGGTGGAGTAACCCTTTATGATGAATAATCGTCAATGCTTCGCCAATTTGTTTAATATAAAGTAGGGCTTCGGTTTCCGATACTATCCCGCTTTGCCGAAGTCGCTTACCTAAATCTTCACCTTCGATGTATTCCATCACCATGCAAGGCAAACTATTCTCATCGAAGATATTCTCGATTTGCACAATATGGGGATGACGACAAACTGCCAATCTCACAGCTTCATCACGAAAATCTTGCCGCAATTTCTCACGATGCGGTTTCCAAGAACGATTATTTAATATCTCTTCTTTAAGGGTTTTAATCACTCGCAGTTGATTCGATTGGTTCCTAACCAGAAAAGTTATACCAATTCCACCTTCCCCAAGTTTACCTTCGACAATGTAACGTCCCCCAAATAAAGCCTGTCCTGGATTCCATACCATAGTCATAAATTAGTGAGTTATGAATTATGAGTTATAAATGAGAGGACATTTTTAAAGTCAAAGAAGGTATAGAATCTGTATTCTTTCTTGATAAACTTTAACTTAAATATTTACTCCCTGAAATAACTGTTAGCTATTTACATAATTAAGAAAAATTAATGTTTCTCGCAAAAACCGATAATTTTTCTTTTTCTGGATGCATAAATATTTTGCATCAAACGTTTATATGTTTGTAACGAGCTATTTAAGCCTGTTATATATTTTTATATTATTGATAGTACTAAATCTAGTTAGCTTCAAAATTAAGTTCGATAAAATAACTAGTTTCAGATGCAAGCGAGAATAAAATTATGCTAAAAAATATGCGTTTGAGACAAAAATTTACAATTCTGTTAGCGACGATATTAATATCGGGTTTGAGTATGAGTGGTTTGGCTTTATCTTCTCTGCTCAGGCAAAATGCTAAGAACGATATTGCTGGAACTGGTTTGATGTTGATGGAAACCATGACTTCAGTACGTAAATATACAAGTACTCAAGTAAATCCCGAACTCAAGGATAAATTGGAAACTACGTTTTTACCACAAACAGTTCCTGGATATTCAGCACGAGAAGTTTTTGAAGGGTTGCGTAATCAGCAAAAGTATCGAGATTTTTTTTACAAGGAAGCAACGCTAAATCCGACTAATTTACGCGATAAAGCCGATCGCTTTGAGTCTGATATTGTAGAACGATTCCGCAAGGATAGTAACTTAAAAGAATTAAGCGATTTCCGCAAGCTTTCGGGTGGAGATATTTTTTATATTGCTCGTCCTTTGGCTGTTTCGGAGGCAAGTTGTTTGGAGTGTCATAGCACTCCAGAGGTTGCACCGAAGAGCATGATTGAGCGTTATGGTAGTGCGAATGGGTTTGGTTGGAAGTTGAATGAAGTTGTTGGTGCCCAAATCATATCTGTACCTGCAAATACGGTAATTAATAAAGCGAATAAATCATCGTTTGTGATTATTGGATTGGTTTCGGCTGTTTTTGTCGCTGTTATTTTATTGGTCAATATCTTTTTGAACCGTCAAGTAATTCGTCCTCTTAAGCATATTACTCGTGTTGCTGAAGAAGTGAGTACGGGACATATGGATGCTGAGTTTGACAAGTTTGGTAATGATGAAATTGGAAATTTGGCTAAAGCATTTAAACGGATGCAATTTAGTTTAGAAATGGCAATGAATCGGTTGAAGAAGTCTCACGGGAATACTAGTACTTGAATTGGGGATTGGGGATTGGGGAAGAAAGTATTTATTAATTCCTAACTCCTAATTCCTAACTCCTAATTCCTAACTCCTAACTCCTAACTCCTAACTCCTAACTCCTAACTCCTAAGTTAATAACTTTCGTAAAAATTCAACTGCATCGTGGGAATCAGAGATTTCTCTAGATAGGATTTGGACGAACTCGTATTGGGAAACTTGAGGATTTTCTGTTAAAGTTTCTTCGATAATTATGCTTGCCATTGGACCAATGTAATAAGCTAGCTGTTCTTGGCAAGACTCAATAAATTCTGGTTGTAATGATGGTAAGTTTGAAGTTAATGGGGTTGATTGATTAAGATTTTTATTACCTGTAGTTATATTTGTATTTTCAATATTTGTGTTTTCAACATTTGAGTTTTTAAAATTTTCCTTTTTAATACTATTCTCAGAACTTTTCCCATTTTTATTTTCAATAGTATTCCCAATACTATTTCCTAAAGTATTGCCAGAAGTATTATCAAATATATTTTCTATAGGTGGTAAATAAAATTCTGATGTTACTTCCCAAGGTTCGGGTTCATTGGTATAAATAGTCGGTGATAAATCGTCTATCTCTTCAGGAATTACAATTTCCGGTGGAATTATTTCTTCCAATGATTCTAAATCCCTAAGAACTTCTTGCGAGGTTTGATAGCGATATTTAGGGATATCAACGAGCATTTTATCGAGGATTTGTGTCAAGCGATCGCTAACATTTGCATATAATCGCCATTTCCATTCTAATGAATATAAATCCATCAAAAATGAAGGGTCACGACCTGTTAATAATACTACTGCGGTGACACCCAATGCATACAAATCACTGCTAGGGGAACATACTCCAATACTAATTTGTTCGCGGGGAGCATATCCCACTTTTCCAACTAATGACATTTTGCCAACAAAGGTTGTTTGTTGACTACTACTTTCGTTGACATCGGCAATTTGTTTACCAACACCAAAATCGATTAAGACTGGTAAACCTTTGCCATCAGGTAACATAATATTATCAGGGGAAATATCGCGGTGAATAATATTATGCTCGTGAATATAATTGAGTACGGGCAGTAATTTCTTCAACCAATCTATGACTTCAGCTTCCGAAAATGTCTGGTTCTGAAGTTGGCGATCGCGTAATAAGGCAGAATAGGTTTTACCATCCACATATTCCTGTACCAAAAATAATCTACCTTCTCCTTCAAAACATGCCAAAAAACGGGGAATTTGTGGATGTTCTAGTTTATGCAGGATTTTAGCTTCACGTTTAAATAGATTACGACATCTTTCTAAACCATTCTCACCCGTACCAACAGGTGCAAATTCTTTGAGGACACAAGATTCATTAAAACGACGGGTATCAAACGCTAAATAAGTTCTTCCTAGTCCACCCTGCCCGAGTAGTTTTTGAATTATATAGCGATTATCAATCAAGGTTCCAGCCGCAATTTCTGAACCTGCCAAGGGGAACTGAGACATAACCATTGAACTCCGCTATTTCTGATAAATAACTGGTTCTTTTAACGATTAGCAACCATAAAAAATGCTTAAAAATCTCTAGATAATTATTTATCTTGCTTAATACTATTTATAACGCAGAGAAAATATTAAATTTTGTCAAAAATATCTTTATTATTTAATTTTTTTCTACTTTTGTGATTTCTGGGTTAGGTATCGTTTGATTATTCAGTTGTTGGTTCACCAAGACGACAGGAACTTGTTTGACTTTATCTTCAAGTGGTCTGACTTTTTCGATTAGCTGAATAAACTGGTCATAATTAGGAACTTTAGCATTGACAAGGTATCCAGCATCTGCACTAATATCGGGAGGTGCTTCCTGCATTACTTTTTCGATTTGTTGTTGCTGGTTGCGATCTATTTTTGGTCCAATTAGCACCACTCCAGCAGGAATCCAACGACTAGTATGTAAAATCCTAAATTTAGTCCCTGGGAAATCGCGTTTGTAGATTTCAAAATCCCGTTCTGCCATCGCAGCAGCGTCAACAGTTCCATCGTTGAGCGATGTTAATGCTAATTTCGGTGTTGACACTTGTTGAATTTGCTTTAAAGTTAATCCGTATAAGTCATATAAGGGAACGTAGAAAGCTGCTGCGGAACCAGTTTCCCCCAAAGCGACAATTTTGTTTTGCAAATCAGCGATTTTCTGGATTGGTTTATCGTCACGTACCAAAAGTAAAGAGCGTTGAGTGCTGCTAACACCTTCCATTGAGAATACAGGAAGGTACTGTGCTTTGCTAATTGCGATCGCAGCTAATCCTGGTGGTGCAAAAACGATTTCCCAGTTTTGACGCTGTACTTGTTCCACTGCCTGTAGTTCGTTGTAGGCAGGTTCGAGTTCAACAATCGATTTTGTCTGCTCGGCAATATGATTTTTAAAGCGATCGTACTTTTCTAAGGAGATAGTACCTTCACCGTAGCTAACTACACCAATGCTTAATTTAGTTGGATTGATTTTTTCTTTTGATGTATCGCATCCAGTTAGAAATAGTCCCAGTAAAATTACTGCAAATGGAAGTAATAAAAAAGACGATTTTCTGGAGTAAAGCCAATGCGATAAGCGGAGCTTAACCTCAAGGACGTAGCGCATTGTCAATTTCATGGCAGATGTGGTTATGAGACTTTAGCCATTTTCATTATCCTAATTTTTAGTAATCTAGTTCACAAAGACTTACCAAACTTAAACTTTGGTAATTTTTCGTTTAAGTTTGGGATTGCGATACCATGTTCACACCCTTTTGGGGAAGTAAGCTATGCAAACAAATAACCTTAGAATTAATATACTTTGGTTGAATTTATTAAAAAAGTGTTGGAAATTACTAATAATCTAAGTTTTCTAGTATCATTTCTGGTATATTCAATTGTTATTAATAAACAAAGTTCTGATACAAGCTGATGATAGTCACTATTGGGGTGTAGGCAATCGCAAATTTATTATTTGTAAAGCTTATAAAAGGTTCTTTCTTATCGATCGCATCTCAGCTTTGTAAGCAATAAACAAGATTTTGCTGGCTTTAAAGTTAAGCTAAAAATCAACACTTAAAATTTACTTAATCCATCACATTATTTGTTTTTGTCCATTCTCATTAGTATATAAATAGGCGATCGTATCAATACCAAACAATATATACTTAAAGGTTTTAAAAACTTCTTTAAGACATCTATCACCAGATAGATATATGAAAACTTATGGGATGAAAAATCTCTGAATATCAGAGATTTTAATTTCGCTACAAGGTAATTATAAATTGTCCCAAAACAATACTAGTTCACGATCGCCCGAACATGGGATAGGGGGTGAGAGCCTTATTTTATGTTTTTTAGTTGGTGATTTCCAAGTTTTGCCTAATAGCGCTAATCATGATATTTCATCAGGATTAATTCCTAACTGACGCAATCTTTCGGCTAATTGTTCGACTCTTCTTTTAGCCTCAATAGCTTCTTCTTCCGGTACGGGAATCAACTTCCCTTCAGGGGAAAACCATCTCAACCACAATCTATTAATACCTCGAAATTCCCCTTGCCAAACTCCCAAACTTAAACCTAATTCTGGCATTAATAAGCGTCCACCATGAAAATCCATTCTTTCATAATGCCCACCAACTAAATGAAATGCTCGAAGTTCATTAGTATAGCGACTGAAAACAATATAATAGGGAACTCGCAAAATTCTTTCATATACTTCCCATTTTGTCGGAGGTTTGTTTTCTTCTCTTTGGGTTTCTCCTAAATCTTCTTCTTCCGTACCAGGAGATAATAATTCGACAACAACAAAAGGATTGGCATTTTCTTGCCAAGTAACGTAACTAAGACGTAAATCTTGCCCTTGATATAATTTTCCGACTCCAACGACACCAAACCAATCGGGACGTTTATACCATTGAGTATGCTTGACATCATAATAAAGATTGAGGTCGCAAGCACTATAAACTAAGTCAGAATTCCAATTATTCGGCTGAAAAGTTAAATACAATAATAGCGGTTGTAAAAAATGGAAATCATCTGGCAAACCTGGTTCCTCTGGGTTCTCACTAGGTAAATCATACATTGTTGGCAGGGTGTCCTGCGGCGGAAGTGGAGGATTTGATTGGGGGATAAATTTAGAAATAGAAGTCATATTCATTTTGGAACTGTAGAGACGCAATATATTGCGTCTTTTTTGGTTTTTGGATTATGGTTTTTATATTTTATATTTTGAAATTCGATGCGAGACTTATAGCTTTATACTTGGAATCAGAGCTATTAAATAATGGCTAAATTAGTTAACTAGAACCCGTCAGAGGTTATAAACCTCTGTCTAATAATGAAAGTCCTTTTAAAGAGAACTAAATTTAACTCCTAAATGGTAGGTCTATTTGTGCCGTACTGTAATAATAATCTAACTATCCATAAAATTGCAGTTAGGCTAATTTTCATCATAAGCAGTCAAGAATTCTTCACGAGATATTCCAGCTTGCGTACAAATACTTCGTAGCGTTTAACTTTTAATTTGCGAGTGATTTGGCATTGTCAAAGGTGTACGACTTCCATCTCCATTTTCTCTTACCATAACAATATGTTCTCGCTCTCTAACGATGCTAAAACCAAGTAATTCTAATGTTTTAATCACTTTAGATTTTGGTGCATCCACAGGAAACTTTGGCATTATATTATCACTTCCGCTTCGGCAATAAAAGCCTCAATAACTGGTGATTCGTCTTCTAAAACTTCTTTTCCAAATACCTCTAGATGACAGCGAAGAGCAGACTGTACATCAGCTAATGCTTCTTCATAAGTATCACCTTCACCAACTACAATTCCCTTAATACCAAGAGGATAAGCAATATATCCATCTGGATGTTTTTCAATGATGATTTTAATTTGTTTCATAAAAATAAACTGATATAGTATTTACACTAAATCTGAAACCAAATCTTAAAGTTTGAGATGTTTCCTACATTCAGAGTCACAGTTTTATAATTTATTAGACTTTTAAGATATCCTCTGAAAATGCTCAAACTCAAAGGTTTACCTCTTGCAATTAGTCAAGAGCTAAGAAAAGAAAATTAATAATTCTTAACTCCCAACTCCCAATTCCTAACTCTATCTAATCCTCATCATCAGGTGCAAAATCCTCCTCAGTCAGACTTTGCTGGGGTATGGCAGCAATAATTGCATCAATTACCTTCGCAACAGGTGTAATTTCGATATTTAAATCGGGGAATTTTGTCCCTTTGGGAACGATCGCACGTTTGAAACCCAATTTAGCAGCTTCCTTCAATCGTAATTCCATCTGGGAAACCGATCGCACTTGTCCACCCAAACCAACCTCACCAATTAACACAGTTCCCGAATCCACAATCCGATCGCGGAAACTGGCAACTAATGCGATCGCAACCGCTAAATCTACCGCAGGTTCTTCCACATTCAAACCACCCACCGATGCCACGTAGGAATCTAACTTTGACATCGGTACACCTACCCGCTTCTCCAACACCGCTAATATCTGCACCAAGCGGTTATAATCGACACCCGTAGTCGAACGTCTCGGTGAAGCGTAACTTGTCGGACTTACCAACGCTTGTAACTCCACCACAATTGGACGAGTACCTTCACATGCTACCGTAATTGCACTTCCCGGCGAAGGGTCATCGCGATTACCAAGAAATAACTCGGAGGGATTAGGTACTTCTCGCAACCCATTCGATACCATTTCAAAAATACCGATTTCATGGGTTGCTCCAAAGCGATTTTTTACAGTCCGTAACAAACGGTGCGATGCAAACCTATCCCCCTCAAAATACAATACCGTATCTACCAAATGTTCCAACACCCTTGGACCTGCGATCGCGCCTTCTTTGGTAACATGTCCCACTAACAGCATCGTAATATCTTCGTGCTTTGCCACCTTCATCAATGCAGCAGTACATTCACGCACCTGTGCTACAGAACCCGGAGCAGATGTCAAACTAGGAAAAAACACCGTTTGAATACTATCAATTACGGCTAAATCTGGCTTGAGCGAATCAATTTCCCGCAAAATCTCTTCTAAATCGGTTTCCGGCAGAATGTATAACTCTTGACTAGTCGCACCGGAAAGCATCGTTAAAGGAGCTTTTTCTGCAACCTTGCCATTACCATTAATCTTATCCTCTTCAGTTTCATCCTCACCATTACTCTCAACCTCAACTTCAGTCTCAAGCAAATGAGGACCAACACCCAACCGCGCAGCTCGCAGCTTTACCTGTTGTCCCGATTCCTCCCCAGATACATAAAGAATTCGGTAACGTTGAGCCAACTCATTTGATACTTGCAATAGCAGCGTAGATTTACCAATACCTGGGTCGCCACCGATGAGTACTAAAGAACCAGGTACAACACCCCCACCTAAAACACGGTCAAGTTCGCCGTATCCTGAAGGTAAACGAGTCACTTGGCGATCGCTAATTTGGTCAAATCTCAGCGCATACCTAGCTTTAGGAGGTTTATTATTAGTTTTACGTTGCCCCGATTGATTGTGCCAACTGCCCACTCCACGACTTGGGGATTCTGGAGACGCTTGAGTACTAATCTGTTCTTCGAGGGAATTATACGTTCCACAAGCAGGACACCTTCCGAACCATTGCGGAGACTCAGAGCCGCATTCGTTACATACATAAATCGTCCGAGATTTTGCCATTCTTATTGTTTCTTACTTTTTATTAAATAATCTTAATTTTTTCTTTAGTTTAAACAGAAAGAAAAAGTGAATAATTGCAAGGCTTACAAGTTTTTCCGAATGAATAATAGGAATGATATCTTAATAATATGGTAGTAAAAATTAATCATGAAAAATTTTAGTTAAGGAGCGTTGAGAAACTTGGAAAGTCATAAAGAAAAAATCTTAGTAGTAGACGATGAAGCTAGTATTCGTCGGATATTAGAAACGCGCCTTTCGATGATTGGCTACGATGTCGTCACAGCAGGGGATGGTGAAGAAGCTTTAGAAACCTTTCGCAAATCAGAACCAGATTTGGTAGTTTTGGACGTAATGATGCCAAAGCTTGACGGCTACGGCGTTTGCCAGGAACTACGCAAAGAATCAGACGTACCAATTATTATGCTAACAGCTTTAGGTGATGTCGCAGACCGCATCACCGGATTAGAGTTAGGTGCTGATGATTACGTCGTTAAACCATTTTCGCCTAAAGAACTAGAAGCTCGAATTCGTTCAGTGTTGCGTCGGGTAGATAAAACAGGCGCTTCGGGGATTCCCAGTTCCGGTGTTATCCACGTCAGCACCATCAAAATTGATACTAACAAACGCCAAGTTTACAAAGGTGACGAACGGATTCGCCTCACTGGTATGGAATTTAGCCTGTTGGAATTATTAGTTAGTCGATCTGGTGAAGCCTTTTCGCGATCGGAAATATTACAAGAAGTCTGGGGATATACTCCCGAACGTCACGTAGATACTCGCGTAGTGGACGTACATATCTCGCGACTCCGGGCAAAGCTGGAAGACGACCCCAGTAACCCCGAATTAATTTTGACTGCGCGGGGTACAGGCTACCTTTTTCAACGCATCATTGAGCCTGGGGAGGAGTAAAAAATCCATAATTAGGAGTCGAAGCAGCAGTTGAACAAGCGTTCGTTCATACATACAAGTAGGGGCGAACGGCTGTTCGCCCAAATACCCCAATTTTTCGCCATATTTCCCATATTTAACGGCTTTTCAACCAAATCCCCCAATCGCAAACAAGCAAACAAATAGTATATTTAATTCTAGTACAGATGAACGGGCAGGGATGCCATCCCAATAAGGTATAAAAACGATAGATTTTGATATGCATGAATTTAGATACACAATTTTTAACTTTTAATTTTCTTTCTTCAAGATTAAGACGACCCACCGGGTCGTATCTACCTAATTAATAATTTTTATACTATGTCTAAATCCGATCCAAATCGTGTTTTGCGGCGCTTACCAATTGTTGTCGGTTGGTTAGGCGCTATTTTATTATTTGTAAATCGAATATTTACATCAGAATTGACAAATTCCCAATCTCGTGCAGATGTATTGGGAGTGATTTTAAGTGCTTTATTAATTTTGACAGGTATGCTGTGGCAGCAAGTACAATCACGAACTCCCGACGCAGTGGAATTAATTGGTGAAGAAGGATTTGAACTTGCACCAGAATTACCCGATACCATCAAAACAGAATTAGCCTGGGCATCCCGTATATTGTTGTTAAATACCGCAACGCGATCGCTTGTCGTAGTTTACCAAGGTAAAGTTATATTGCGGCGGGGAATATTAGCAAAAAAAGCAGAAGTAACACCAGGTGCAATATTAAATCGGGTACTCGAAAAACAAAAACCCGTTTATTTGGTAGACGTAAAAGCATATCCCGGCAAGATCGAATTTGACTATTTACCAGAAAATACACAAGGTATAATTTGTCAACCTCTTTCCACAGAAGGGGCAATGATTTTAGGTGCAAACGCACCGCGAAGTTATACCAAACAAGACGAAAACTGGATTGCAGGAATAGCCGATAAATTGACTGTTAGCCTCAAAAATTTAGTAGTTAAGAGTGCAGAGTGAGAAATCTAAGATTAAGGAGTATTAAGCTAAGGTAGTTATATACAGATACGACAGATATTTGTTGCGATCGCTTAACTCCCAACTCCTAACTCTTAACTGCCAACCTCCAATTCTTAACTCCAAACTTAAAAATGCAAATCATCTACTGTTCGCTAATCGTTCTAATGGTATTTGGTATCATTGGTGCTGTAGTTCCCGCACTACCGGGAAGCAGCTTAATTTTAATTGGCATTATTATTTGGGGTTTCGTCCAGAAATCCTTTGCAGCAATTAGCATACCCTTAATAGTCACCTCCATAGTTTTACTACTGAGTATCGGTATTGATATTCTTGCTGGTTACATTGGTGCAAAAAAAGCTGGTGCAAGTCAATGGGGACAAATAGGTGCATTTGTGGGGTTAATAGTCGGATTTTTAGGTTTATTACCCGCACTTCCATTTGGTGGACCATTATTAGGAATGTTGCTTGGACCATTACTTGGGGCAATTATTGGTGAATATCTGTATTGTAAGAACTTGCAAACAGCAGTTAAAGCAGGTATCGGTATTGTTGTTGGTAGTTTAATTGGTAATTTAATTCAAGGATTATTAGCAATAGCAGCAGTTATTGTCTTTATTGTCTCCACCTGGGGACAAGTATTTGGTTAATATTTAAATACAGTTTGCGATCGCGAAAACCGTAGGGGCAAACGGCTGTTTGCCCTAATTTTATTCCATCCCATTCCATTCCATCCAAACGATAAAACCCCAAATCCCAAAATAATTTACCTCTTCATCAAACCTATTAAATTTGATAAATAAACAAAAAATTGGGTAGAGAAGAGTTATAACTACTGCAAATAGTAACTCTAGCCTACCCAATATAGTACAAACGAGAAGAATTATTTTTGTAATGAAAAAATTAAAAAATTAGATACACAATCTGATTAATGATTAAATTATGGTTTACTTTTGATAATTAGATAATATATTATTCCTCCGAATTCTAATGTTGATATAGTGTGTACTTAAATAATTGCTGAGTAGACTATGGCGGGTTTTGATTAATTAGCCCGCCATAGTATTCTACGGGCAATTGAGTACATAGTTTTAGATAATTTTGAGAAAGTTGATATTAACCAACTTGGCTAGCCTTTTTACCTTTGCGTACACCAAACATTCCAGCAACAGCCAAAGCACCCAAGCTAATCATAGTTCCAGGTTCAGGAACACTAACACTTACTTGTGCTCTTACTCCATCACCAGTATTGGTAAATTTGCTATTTGGACCAGGCTTACCAAGTTGAACTTCAAAAGAATTGACATTGTATAATGTGATTGTTTGTGTCTTTCCATTAGCAAGTGCGGCTGCAATAATTTCCGGATTAAGAGTTTGTCCGTTGACTTTTAAAATTTTAGTAAAGTCCTTGTCTTCAACATCAAATAGATCCAGAGTCAGAGAAGAAACAGTTTTTACACCAAAATCAAATAAGAATTTACCGACTTCTAATTGACCCTTTCCTAAGCTATCAGCTTCAAATGGTGTACCGTCAGTAAGCATTGCAACTGGACGGAACCAATATTCATCTATAAGTGTGTTTGTTCCAGCATCATTTGCACCAAACTTAATACCAAGACCGTATGTATTTTCAGTACCATTTTTATCTACAAATAAGCGGCTATGTCCAAATTCTGGGCTTAATCCATCAGTATCATAAAGTAAGCTGGTAACTTCATAGCCAAAAGGAAGTGTAGTGGTATGAATACATTTTGATACGTCTAAAACAGCCAAGATTTGTAGTTTTAATTTCAGTTTCTTGTTGAGGAACTAAAGAAGTTAAAGATGCTGCATTTGCTGCGGGAGCGAGAGTAATAACACTGAAACCAACGGTAGCTGCTGCGAGGATTCTTGCGGACAAAGTAACTTTTTTCATGGTTGTCTCTTATCTAAATTAGGTGTTTTTAAGTAGCGATTTGAATCGGCTCTGCCTGTTTTTTCCGATTCATATTTGTATGTTATTTCCACCTAAGTGCAAACGTCATCCCTTATTTCCAAGGTTCACTTGAACTTAATTCTGGAGACAATATTTGGATAATTACTTAAAGTTTATGTTTTATTTGATAGTCGTATGTTGACAAAGATAGTTGCAAAAAATAGCACCTTAGCTGATGCTTTTGCTAGCAAAAGATAAAACTTTATATGGACTTTTTAAAGTTTTAAAAGATAGAATTACTCTGTTGTTTAAGATTCGTCTTAGCTACGTTTGAATCTCAGTATCCTAATTTAGAATATATAGGAATCCTATTTGAATTTTGAACAAGCTCCGTACATCTGAAGAGTGGTAAAGTCAAAAGTAGTGTGTCGAATAAACCACTCAAACATCCACTTCAAATGGGAGAAGGAAGGTATCAAAGCACA
>JAAUPE010000130.1 GCA_012034595.1 Calothrix sp. CSU_2_0
TGGGCATTGGGCATTGGGAATGGGGCATTGGGCATTGGCAAATAACTAATAACTATTAACTAGGACTTATGCATGTGAAGCCAGAAACCCGGTTTCCTCTTAGAAACTGGTCGTCAAAACGACAATTTTGCATAGAAACTGGGTTTCTTTGCGTATTAACCAATAACTACTGACAATTAACGATTAACAATTAATTACGTTTTATAATAAAAGTACTTTTGTACCAAAAAATGCTGTTTTGTACTTGGTATGGATAAGAAGAGAATATGGCGAGAGCAATTGAGCGAATTGAGCGGGAAATACAAGCATTAGAAGAGGCGATCGCACTTGTTGCCCAGGATTTGTATGGTTCTTATACAGCTTATCTCACTTCATTAGGGCAAGCAGTACGCCAACAGTTAATTTTAGCGACTTATCATCTATGTACTCAGGGTTATCCTGAGGCTTTTTTGCGTTTGTCTTTGAGTCAGCGACAAAATTTGCAAAAAGTTATCCGCAATTTAGGAACCGAGATAGCCGAGCAACTGGTAAATTACTCGACAGGGGAAGAGGATGGGGAAGTACCAGAGTCAGTTAGTAGTGAAGAATTATTAACGGCAAATAGTTTAAATCATCAAGAGTATTTAAATAATGATGATATGGAAGTTGCGATCGCTTTTGAGATGGCAAATGGAGCATTGGAAGATGCTGACGATGAAAACTCAAATCTTCGAGCATTTGTGGAATTATCATTGAATAACGAAGATTCTCCTTTTGAGATGGGAGAATTGGATGATGAGGATGATGAAGACGATGAGGATGAGGATGATGAAGACGATGAGGATGACGAAGCAAAAGTGACAGAAAAAGCGAGAGAAAAAATCCGAGCTTCTATATTATCGGCGAGCTTTCCATTCTCAAAACTGACTCCACCTAAACCCTTACCATTTTCCAAAATTAATCAAGCGAATCCGATTGAAGTTAGCAAATGGCAGCAAAGCATCGAAATCGCGTCGCAATTTGCCCTGAAAAAGCCTCACGGGAGGCAAATTTATCGATCCAAAAATCTGGAATTTTACCGAAGACGCTACCAGAGCCGATTTTAGAAGTAGCTGCGGCTGCATCTGAAGCCTCTGCTCAAGCAATGCCGGGACCACCCAATCTGATTAACTTAGTTATAGAAGTTGATGATGAAAGGCGATCGCATAGTAGTTCTGATAATGAAGGCAGATCGCGTCATGGCAAGCTGACGCAAATTATGGCTATTAACCTGCGATTGGGTGAAATTGAATTTGCAGATGCAGCGCTTTCGGCAAAACGCAAGCAAATTCGGATGTTGGTAGGGCAATTACAAAAACTGCGTCGCGATTATATGAAGAAGCAAAGGGAACGTGCGATCGCAGAAGCGGAAGGTGCATGGCGTGCGAGTTGGTTTGAAGATTAAATAGAGTTAGGAGTTAGGAGTTAGGAGTTAGGAGTTAGGAGTTGTATATCATCGTTACCAATCAACTATTACCAATTAACCATTAACCATTAACCATTAACCATTACCAATTAACCATTACCAATTAACTATTAACCATTACCAATTAACCATTAACCATTAATTAATGACTGAACTGCCAGATTGGTTACGATTGCAAAAAGCCCTCACCATCGAAGCTGAACAAGGTTTCACCGATTTGATGGGGAGACAATACCGTTTTAGCGAATTTTTGTGTTTGACGTTCGGAAAACTACCAACAAGTTTATCAAACGAAGAAGATAATATTCCTGGGGAATCCCATCGCGAACGCTGGCAGCAATTAGCGCAAGAATTTGCAAATTATCCCAATCTGGATATCGAAGCACGTCAAAGTTTAATCGCCCAAACTCGACGCTATATTTACCAGTTTCAGCAGTTGGAAGCAGGAGAGGAGAGGGGGAATAATATTTCTAATCCCACAATCCAAACAATCCAAACAATTCAAAATCCAAAATCCCCCATAGTCAGCGAAATCAGTAAACGATTAGCCCCTGGAATTGACCAAAAACTCAGCGAATTAGCTGAAATTGGACCCCGCAAAGCCGATAAATTAGCCCGTCTGGGTTTATATACTGTTCGCGATTTGCTTTTCTATTACCCCCGTGACCACATCGACTATGCAAAACAAGTACCAATAAACGAGTTACAAGCGGGGGAAACGGTGACAATTGTGGCAACGGTAAAAAGCATTAATTGTTTTACCAGTCCCAAAAATCAAAAATTAACCATCCTAGAAATGCAACTGCGGGATAATAGTGGACGGATTAAATTTAGCCGTTTCTACGCAGGTGCAAGATATGCCAGTCGTGGATGGCAAGAAAGTGTCAAGCGGCTATATCCAGTGGGAACGATGCTTGCTGCCTGTGGGTTAGTTAAAGAAAGTAAATATGGCAAAACTTTAGACAACCCGGAACTCGAAGTTTTAGCCCATCCTGGTGACACAATTGAATCATTAACGATTGGGCGTGTCGTGCCAGTGTATGCTCTAACTGAAGGTGTAGTTGCGAACCTAGTTAGAGAAGCAGTCGCCGCCGCAATGCCCGCAACCCATAATCTCAAAGACCCTTTACCAAGTGGTTTGCGGCAAAAATATAACTTGATAGAACTCAAAGATGCGATCGCAAATATCCATTTTCCCCCCGATAGCGATTCCCTCCAAGCTGCCCGTCGTCGTCTGGTATTCGATGAATTTTTCTATCTGCAACTAGGTTTACTCCAACGCCAGCAAAGAGCCAAACAAGTGCAAACTCAGGCTGTATTTACCCCTCGCGGTCAATTACTCGAAGACTTTTACAAAATTCTCCCTTTTCAACTCACGGGGGCACAACAACGTGTTGTCAATGATATTCTCGACGACTTACAAAAGTCAGTGCCAATGAACCGCTTGATCCAAGGCGATGTCGGTTCGGGTAAAACCGTTGTCGCTGTGATTGCGATCGTTGCTGCTATCCAGTCGGGGTATCAAGCAGCACTGATGGCTCCCACTGAAGTTTTAGCAGAACAACATTATCGTAAGTTGGTTGGTTGGTTTAACCTCTTGCATCTGCCCGTGGAATTACTGACTGGCTCGACCAGAGTTGTCAAAAGGCGACAAATTCACGCCCACTTAGAGACAGGGGAATTACCTGTATTAGTAGGAACCCATGCTTTAATCCAAGACCCAGTAAATTTTAGTCGTCTTGGATTGGTTGTGATTGATGAACAGCACCGTTTTGGGGTTGAGCAAAGGGCAAAATTACAGCAAAAAGGTGAGCAGCCCCATGTATTAACGATGACAGCAACCCCGATTCCCCGCACCCTCGCGTTAACGATTCACGGGGACTTAGATGTTAGCCAAATCGATGAATTACCCCCAGGAAGACAAGCGATTCAAACTACCGCACTAATGGCAAGTCAGCGCAGCGATGCCTACGACTTGATGCGTCGGGAAATCGTTCAGGGCAGGCAGGTTTATGTGGTTTTGCCATTAGTAGAAGAATCGGAAAAATTGGACTTGCGATCGGCTGTGGAGGAGCATCAAAAATTACAAGATGCGATTTTTCCCGAATTTCAAGTTGGGTTACTGCATGGACGAATGAGTTCGGCAGATAAGGACGAGGCAATTACAAAATTTCGCGATCGCGAAACACAAATTTTGGTTTCTACTACTGTTGTGGAAGTCGGTGTAGATGTGCCAAATGCCACGGTAATGCTAATCGAACATGCGGAGCGATTTGGATTATCGCAATTACATCAATTACGGGGAAGGGTAGGAAGAGGTGCGGCAAAATCCTATTGTTTGTTGATGAGTAGTTCTAAAAGTCCCGATGCCCAGCAAAGGTTGAAGGTATTGGAACAATCACAAGATGGCTTTTTCATCTCGGAAATGGATATGCGTTTTCGTGGTCCTGGTGAAGTGTTGGGGAAAAGACAATCTGGTGTTGCCGATTTTACCTTAGCCAGTTTGGTAGAGGACGAAGACATCTTAATTTTGGCGCGGCAAGCTGCGGAAAAAGCAATCGAAATTGATGTTGATTTAGACCGTTGGTACTTGATGAAGCAAGAATTGCGATCGCGCTACGAGCGGTTAATGGGTGGCGCAATTTTAACATGAACTACTTAGAGAAAATCAAGAAGCTTGGTTTCAAATGAAGCCAAGATTCTTGTTGTGGAAATAATAGGAAACAAGTGGTGAGGAGCGAATCTATTTTTCGGAAATTGACCGAAAATAATAGCAATGTACTCAGAACAATTAACCAAAACGTCCAGCGACATAATCACGGGTACGTTGGTCAAGGGGATTGTTAAAAATTTGGGTAGTAGCACCAAATTCAACCATTTGACCAATGCGACTTTCATCAGTGCTGAAAAACGCGGTGAAGTCGGAAACACGCACAGCTTGTTGCATGTTGTGAGTCACGATCGCAATGGTAAATTCTTCACGCAGATGATGAATCAGTTCTTCGACTTTCATCGTTGCGATGGGATCGAGTGCCGAACAGGGTTCATCCATCAACAAAAGTCTTGGCTTAACTGCGATCGCACGGGCAATACATAAACGCTGCTGTTGTCCTCCGGAAAGTCCTAAAGCTGATTTATTCAGCTTGTCTTTGACTTCATCCCAGAGTGCAGCACCTTTTATTGCATTTTCTACGATTTCGTCGAGTTGACGCTTGGGTGTATATCCGGCAATCCGCAACCCATAAGCAACATTATCGTAAACGCTCATCGGGAATAGGTTCGGCTTTTGAAAAACCATACCAATTTGACGACGCAGACGATTTAAGTTGATTCTGCGATCGTAAATATTTTGACCTGCAAATTCAACGCTTCCCTGAACCTTGACATCACCTTCTAATTCGCTGATGCGATTGATGGTTTTGATAAAGGTTGATTTCCCACAACCGCTAGGACCAATAATTGCGGTCACTTGGTTTTGGTAAATATCCATTGAAATATTTTCAATGGCAGGTTTGGTACTTTTTGCACCGTAAAAAAACGTGAGATTTTTGACTTCGATCGCTGGAATTAATTTATTCATGTTTGCCCACAAAGTCCGACAAAAATTAGCAACACCACAGGATAATTCGTTGTTCTGAATCTCTAGTTATTTACAGATTACAGATAGGGAATTAAGCTTTTTAATTTGTTTTCTTTCTGCTGGTAATTGCGCGAGAAAGTAGACTGATGCACAGAACCAACCCAAGTAAAACAATTGAGGTAGTCCAAACTAATTGATTTTTTTCGGGCGACGGGTCGTTATAAAGGTTGTAAATTAGTACTGGTAAGGAAGCGGTTGGACTTAATAAATCCTGCGACCATTCCTGACTAAATAAAGCTGTGAAAATTAGAGGTGCTGTTTCACCAGCAGCACGGGCTACAGCTAATAAAACACCAGTGGTAATACCGGGTATAGCCGCAGCGAAAACAACGCGAAATGTTGTTTGAAAGCGAGTACCACCTAAAGCCGCAGAAGCAAGACGTTGTGCTTTAGGTATTAGTTTTAAAGCTTCTTCGGTGGTAAGCGCGATTACAGGGAGCATAATAATAGCTAGGGCAAAACCACCAGCCACGGCACTAAAGGATTTTCCTTCAAATGCATATTTAGTAAATAAAACCACAACTCCATAAGCAAATATACCCACAACAATCGAAGGTACACCTGTCAAAATCGTAGTGATAAAACGGACAAATTTTGCAATCGGGTTATCTACACCGAATTCAGCAAGAAAGATTCCTGTCAAAACCCCAATGGGAATACTCAACAGCGAACCGATCGCAACCATTAATGCTGTACCAACAAGAGCATTGGCAATGCCATCATCAATGACTGCTGTTACAAACATAGCTGGTCTTAGCCCGGAAAGTCCCCGTTCTAAAATCACCCATAAAATTGACAGCAGAGGTACGATCGCTAAAAAGCTAAAACCGAAGGCTAGCCCGTTCATAATATAAGTGAACAGTCGTCTTCCTGTCGGTAAAGGACTGTACAATTGCTCTACTAATACTGGATCGATTTCTAACTGTTGATTCTCGCTCATTTTGTTTTTACCCCCAACCACTGGACTAAGAAGTTGGCAGCAATATTTACAGCCAGAGTTAGAGCAAATAATATTAATGCTAAATAGGTCAAAGAGCCTGTATGCAAGTCGCTCGCAGCTTCAGCAAATTCATTTGCCAATACTGAGGGAATTGTATAAGCAGGTGCTAGCAATGAAGCGCTGATTTGGGCAGAGTTACCAATTAACAGGGTTACTGCCATTGTTTCACCTAAAGCTCGCCCCAAAGCCAACATCGTCGCACTAATAATTCCCGAAAAAGCAGTTGGTATGAGTACTCGGAAAATGGTTTCCCAACGGGTACTTCCTAATGCCATCGATGCACTGCGTAATTCTTTGGGTACAACTAATAAAACATCTCTCGATATTGCCGCTAATGTGGGCAAAATCATGATTGCGAGAACAATCCCAGCAGTTAGCATGTTATAACCTGCTGGATTCTCAGTATTAAATAAGGGAATAAAACCCAGCACTTGATACAAACCTTCTTGAAACCATAGTGTCGCTGGCACAAAGATAAAAAATCCCCACAGTCCAACGATGATACTGGGAATGGCGGCAATCAACTCAACAATAAATGCAAACCCATTACGTACAGAGCGTGGTAAAAAATTTTCGCTCGTAATCAAAGCAACTGCAACACCAATAGGGAAAGCAAACAAAATCGCGATCGCGCTACTAACTAAAGTCCCATAGATATAGGGTAAAGCTCCGAATAAATCGTTACCCGTATCCCATTCATCACTAAATATGAACCCCAATCCAAACTTTGCGATCGCTGGTTTAGCCTGCTGGAAAACAATCCAAGTCATCCAAAACAGCACCCCAACAGTAATCGCTGCAAAAATGTAAACAAACCACGTAAAAGCTTGGTTACTCCAGTAATTTCTTCCACCGGTAACTGTTAAGTCGAGATTGGCATCACTGAAATTAGATTGATGCGAAGATTTTTGTGAGGCTGGTTCTGGTGAATTTGTCATTACAATTCCAGAAAGTAAACTGTTTATATACAAGCAAGGTGGGCAATGCCCACCCTGATTTACAAATTGAATCGATCGATTAATCAACTAGCTTGAAAAATAGGCAATAGGCAGCTTTGTTGGAGGCAAAGGGATATTTTCATGTTTGGTTGCGTACAAACCTTGATGAAAAGCTGACTTGAAAATGCCACTTTGACAAATATCAATGTAGATATACTATTCCCAATGCCCAATGCCCATTAATCAACTATTTAACAGTGCTATTAACTGTATTCAATACTCTGTTAACAACACTTCCAGGAATTGAGGTGTAGTTGAGGTCATCGTTAATTTTCTGACCATCTGTAAGTACCCAGTTCACGAATTTCTTAACTGCATCAGCTTTTGCAGGGGTAGGATACTTTTTGTACACCATAATCCAGGTCAAACCAACAATAGGATAACCTTGGTTGGGGTCGCCAACAAATACGCGATAATTGTCGGGGAATTTAACTGTTGCTAATGCTGCATTTGCCGTTTGTAAAGAAGGAGTAACAAACTGTCCTTGTTTGTTTTGAACTTGTGCTACGTTCAATCTATTTGCCTTAGCAAAAGCATCTTCAACATAACCAATTGAACCTGGGGTACGCGATACCAAGTTAGCTACACCAGGGTTTCCTTTTCCTTTGAGGATGTTAGTAAGTCCTACCCATTTAGGAGCTGTGTTAGCTCCAACTCTGCCTTTGAAATAACCGTTAATCGCGCTCAAGTGGTTTGTAAAAATAAAGGTTGTACCGCTACCATCTGCGCGGACAACTGCTTTAATTGGGGTGTTAGGTAAGTTAACACCAGGATTATCAGCTTTGATTTTAGCGTCGTTCCAGTTGGTAATTTGACCTGAGAAAATTGCTGGTAAAGTCTTACGAGACAATTTCAAGTTCTTTACACCAGGAAGGTTATAAACAACTGTGACCGCACCACCAGCTGTTGGTACGAGGATTACACCGTTTTTAACTTGAGCGATTTGAGCATCGGTCATTGCTGCATCACTACCACCAAAGTCAACAGTACCAGCAATTACTTGCTTTATACCACCACCACTACCAATTCCTTGGTAGTTAATTTTTATATTGGGGAGTTTCTTTTTAATTTCACGAGCGTAACGTTCGTAGAGTGGAGCGGGGAAAGTTGCACCAGCACCATTAAGGGTTTGAGCTTGAGCAACAGCTCCAAGCATTGGAGCAAATGCAACAGTAGCTGCCACTACTGAAGTGGTAACTACACGATTGAAAATAGTGGTAGAAAATTTCATATTACCTTGTACCTAAGGAGTATTTTCCTGTTGGAATCACAGCCATTGATAAGGTACTATCTAGATGGTTAAGAATTAATTATGAAAGTAGAAGTAGGGGATTAAAGTATATTTAAATTATTCTTTTTTTTATTATTTATATGAATGTTTTTATCTATACATATTTACAGGTTTGAAATATAAGAAATTAATTTTTTCAAGTTTTAAAGAAGCAAGTATTTGTGTGAATATAGCCTATTAATGAGAATGATATATTGATATAATCGTTGCTGAATAAGGAATTGGCTGCATCTTTGTCATTAAGTATTTACTATTTTGAACGCGCAATAAAACAGTTGAAATACTTGAGTAATTAATCGCCAATAGCCAAATTAATGAGCAAAAAAAATCTTTTCCAAAAGCTACTATCTGCTCTGCCAAAATTATCTCCTCAGATGATAGTTGTTTGCCTGGTTATATGTGAAATAGTATTATTAATTCCGCTTTTATCATTGCTAAATAAAAAAGAGCGATCGCATAAAGTAAAAGCACCTGGCACATCAACGAACTCATTTACACAGACTTCTAGTGGACAATCTAGTAAGTTATTTAGCGAAGACAGAACGCTCGTCAAGCAGAGATTACCAATAATTCCTACGAATCCAGGGAGCAATGGTGCATTCATTACGGCATTACCTGCTTTACCTCCTGATATCACTGCACAAAAAGAGAAAATTTACCCCCAATTCCGCTTCCTGTTCCATCTCCAAGTCGTTTACCACTTCCTCCTGCTCCGACTGCGACTTCTATTCCTTCTGTTGCTTCTCCAGCTAATCCTCCTGCTAAAAATAATCCCACTAAGCAAAATCCCATCTCACCAACTCAGAAAAAAACAACCCCTGTATCGGCAATTTCAAATATAAAGTCTGCGAATGTCCGGAAAGATGCGACTAATTCACCTCAGAAACCTCAGAAGACAACATCAAAACCAATAAGTAGCAAAACTTCCCAACCAAAAGTTTCTTCTTCCCCAACTCCAACTTCAACTCCAACTTCAACTTCAACTCCAACTTCAACTTCAACTCCAACTTCAACTCCAACTCCAAATCTAAATACAAGTCCAAATACAAGTCCAAATACAAGTCCAAAACGAGTTGAAGAACAATTGTTAGATGATGTTTTTGCGAAACTCAATACCGAAGTTGAGTTGATAGAGGATTTGAATTTTTCCCAACCAGAAAAATTTGCAGCTTCAATTTCAGGTTTAAAAAAGACTATTGGTACAGTTGTAGGCAAAAATCCTCAAGAATTAGCGTTGATATTGAAAAAACAATTGGAAGCCAAAGGTTTTGAATTATCACAAATTAATACATATGCTGATGGGTTTATTTATGAAGTCAAAAAAGCTCAATTCTCCGAATATATAACTTTGACACCAGATTTAGAAAAAATAGGGACAATAATTATTCTTTGGGTAAATCCTCCAACTGATTCAATCTAATTTGTTAGGACTTACCAAAGAACAATAGCCTGTTTATAACGTGTTTATAGATTTGCTTCCCCACAGGGGAAGCAAGCTACAGCATGACAAAACAGGATCATTTATTTTGTGACTTACTCTTATGTATTGTAAATACAACCTGATATCTGCTGTATATGCGAAGAAACTCGGTTTTTGAAACTTGACTTCGTGTGTCAATCTTGTTTGTAGTTCGATTTGTAACTATGTGATAATATCTGACAGTATTTGATATACTCCCTAGCGTAAACGAACAGGGATTCTAAACTCAAACCGCGATCGCAAGCATAGCCTGTCTAAAAATAAAATGTAATGCAATTACTTATCGAAGCTAGCCGCGATAAGTTTTAAATAGAGGTTTTGTTGGAATTTCTTAGTAAAACGTTGATAATCGGTGAGTCTAAATCATTGCTAGTGTTCTCGGAGTGTTAATTGGCATGGGTTCTGTAACAAAAAAAATTAAGTACAAGTTACTACTTTTACAACCAGCTTTTGTTTTGTGCATCGGAATTTCCCATGTCTGCGCTCAAATAATCCCCGATCGCACTTTACCAATAAATTCTACAGTTACCGAAACCAACAACAGAAGCGTGATTAATGGGGGAACACAAGTCGGAGGGAATCTGTTCCATAGCTTTGAGCGTTTTGATATTCCGACTAACACCGAAGCGATTTTTAATAATTCTCCCATTATCGAAAATATTTTGACGCGAGTTACGGGTACTAATGCTTCTCAAATCAATGGAGTAATTACAAGCTTTGGTGGAGCAAATTTATTTTTGATTAACCCTAACGGGATTATTTTTGGTGAAAATGCCCGTCTGAATATCGGTGGTTCGTTTGTTGGTACTACTGCCAATAGTATAAAATTTGCCGATGGCAGTAACTTTAGCACCACAACATCCCCAACAACTCCACTTTTAACTATCACTGCACCAATTGGTCTGGGTTTTGGCAATATACCCGGTGCAATTACGGTTCAAGATAGTGGACACAATTTAACTGTTGCCCGTCCAGTTACTAGACCTCTGGATCGTACTAATAATGATACTGGTTTACAAGTTAATTCGGGAAAAACCCTGAGTTTGATTGGTGGCAAAATTGGTTTAAATGGTGGCATATTAACTGCACCTTCCGGACATGTTGAATTAGGAAGTGTGGGTAATTTTAGCGAAGTTAGTATCAACCCCAGTGCGACTGGATTCAATTTTGGCTATGGAGAGGCAAAAAGTTTTGACGATATCGAGCTATCGAAGCGATCGCTTGTTGATGTTAGTGGAACTAATGCTGGTTCGATTCAAGTATTTGGTCGTCACGTTAGCATCAATGATGGTTCAATTTTGTGGATACAGAATCAAGGAACTCAACGTGCGGGTAATATTGATGTTTATGCAACTGACAGCTTGAAATTAAATGGCACTACATCGGATGGCAAAATTGGCAGTAGTTTAGTTAACGAAACCATCAACTCTGGAGGTAGTGGAGATATAAATGTGACTACACAGCTATTAAAGCTACGGTTAGGAAGTACAATAGCTAGCAAAACTTTTAATTTGGGTACAAGTGGAAATATTAATATTAATGCTGAAGAATCGATTCATCTCAGCGATATTTCCCCAATTGATGCTGCCAGAACATCTAGTATTATTGCTTTCACTGTATCTACAGGAAATGCCGGAAATGTCAGTGTTAATACTAATAACTTATCTTTACTAGATGGAAGTAGTGTAGCCTCTTTTACTCAAACAGGTAGTGGTTCGAGTGGTAGCGTTTTCGTGAAAGCGGAAAATATTCAAATTTCTGGTGTTGGAGAACAAGGAGATAGAAGTACGATTAGTTCTTCTAGTTTGAGTTCGGGAAATGCTGGTCGAGTCAACATCGATACCAAAAATTTAAGTGTTACCAATGGTGGTTCGGTGTCATCTTCGGGTTTTAGTAGTGGTTCCGCAGGAAGCGTGATTATTAATGCTGCTGATTCAGTAGAAGTTATGGGAAAAGCGGGAGAAGTGGTAAGTGAGATTCGTTCAGCAATTCGAGTTTTTAATTCGGAACCAGTGCGTAGGTTGTTGGGATTACCAGATATTCCCCAAGGTAAAGCAGGGGATGTAGAGATTAATGCGCGATCGCTTAAAATTTCCAATGAAGGAAGGGTAAGTGTGGGAAATTTGGGTATTGGTGATGGTGGAACTTTGAGAGTTAATGCCAATTTACTCACACTCCAAGGCAAAGCTAGTATTACAGCAAACACACAATCGGGTGTGGGAGGAAATATTTTGATTCAGTCTCCGGATATCCAAATGCTTGATAATAGTAATATTACGGCGACAGCACAAGGAAATACAGGTAATGGCGGTAATATTTCAATTGATACCAGCACATTGGTGGCTTTAAATAATAGTGATATTTCAGCTAATGCTCAAGCAAGTAGTGGAGGGAGAATAGTTATTAATGCAACGGGTATTTTTGGGACTCAATTTCGTCCATTTTTGACACCTGAAAGCGATATTACCGCAAGTTCCGCAG
Source organism: Calothrix sp. CSU_2_0 (assembly GCA_012034595.1). GTDB lineage: Bacteria > Cyanobacteriota > Cyanobacteriia > Cyanobacteriales > Nostocaceae > Brunnivagina. The sequence goes on from JAAUPE010000130.1 coordinate 12,335, forward strand.
CTGGTGCAAATGGTGTGGTTGATATCAACTCATTTTATTTCGACTCAAATCTGGCAATTGTTGAGTTACCGGAAACTGTTAGACAAATTGCCAACGAAATTACTACTGGGTGTAAGGCTTCGGATGAAAATAAGTTTATCATTACAGGTCGAGGGGGATTACCAGAAGACCCTAAAACCTTCCTGAGAGGTGAGACAACTTGGTCAGATTTGCGGTTTCCTGACAAAATGGCATTGGAAAATCGAAAACTGGGAAATGGGCAATCGGGCAATAAATTACCCGAAAATAAAAAAAACTACACCAACGCATAATAATTCATTAGATATTATCGAAGCGACGAGCTGGATAACCGATGCACAAGGAACAGTCAATTTAATTGTACAAACCAATCCGAAGGCTTTAATTCCAAGTTGGCGTTCAACCCCCGATTGTGGCAGTTTTTATTCTTGACACCTTTGTAGACGACCCATCGGGTATTTATGATTCATACATAATTCATAATACCTTTTGTAGACGACCCATCGGGTCGTCTCTACGTTGGGGTATCCAACACTCAACCCTGCGAATGATGCAACTATTGTTCATAAAACTTATTACAGAAAGGCAAAGGGTAAGGATATGAATTATGCAGTTAAATGTTCAATTAAAACCAATTAATCAACAAGTTGTCACCATCATGGGTGCTTCTAGTGGTATCGGCAGATTAACAGCATTTAAGTTCGCGCAGAAGGGTGCAAAAGTGATGGTTTCTGCCCGGAGCGAAACGGGTTTAAAATCCCTAGTAGAAGAGATTCAGACATTTGGTGGTGAAGCTGAATATCTTGTTGCAGATGTTAGCGAACTCGAACAAGTACGGGCTGTTGTTGAGAAAACTGTAGCTCGGTACGGACGAATTGATACCTGGGTGAATGCAGCAGCAACGGGTGTACTTGCACCTTTCGAGAAAATTACCCAGGAAGAATTTAAGCGTGTGATAGATGTGACTTTGATGGGGCAAGTAAATGGGGTCATGGCTGCACTTCCTTGTCTCAAACAAGAAGGAGGAGGAGCAATTATTTGCGTTTCTTCGATGGAGGGTAGACGGAGTTTACCATTACAAAGCCCATATTCGACAGCCAAGCATGGTTTGGAAGGATTTTTGGAAGCTTTACGTGTCGAGTTACAGCACGATCGCTTACCTATTAGTGTGACTTCGATTTTGCCTGCGGTGATTAATACACCTTTCTATAACAATGCTCGGACTAAATTAGGGGTGAAACCAATGGGAATACCCCCATATTACAGCCCTCATATTGTCGCTGATGCAATTTTATATGCTGCCGAACACCCAACCCGCGATTTGATTTCTGGAGATGTGGGCAGGGTATTAGATTTATTGCAGCGAATTTCACCGGAATTAGTTGATTCACTGTTGCTGTTAACTGGATTTACTTTGCAGCGTACTAATGAACCCAAATCTGAACATGCACCAAATAATTTATTTAACCCAGTTGCAGAACATGACAAAATTGAGGGTGATTTTGGGGAATTAGTAATACCGACTTTTTTGGATTGGTTAGATATGAATCCCCAGATAAAATGGGGTGCTGTGGCTGCATTAGGTGTTGCAGCGTTGTTTCGATGGCAAGGAATGGGATACAGACGCAGAGAGTAGCTACTGCGAATAAATGGTATTACTTGTCCCCATGCTCTGTCATGGGGGCAAAATAAATAGTTATTAGATATCTCCGGGAAAGATGTAGAGACGTAGCAATGCTACGCGAATGTCCCGAAGAGAAGTTTGTGGGGACGGTTTCCGTCCACAAAACTTCGGGGACAGAAGATTCTGTCCGGCAACTTCGCTGTCTCTACAAAGGTTCTGGGCAACGCATAATTAAATTTAGTCGATGTCTATTCGTAAATACATAGCAATATATGGTAATAAAGAAACCAGGTATTTTGTGAAATACGATAAGCTAGAGGTTTAACCCTTCGCGTATTGCAATCCTTGCTTTCTCCGTCTCTCGTATTCCTCTTGATTCCACTTGTAAAGAAAATTAACTAACAAAAATACCAAAGCTTGATAACTTAGATGATGCTTATCAAACGTCTTTTTAGATAACAGAGGCGTAATTATTTGCGTCTCTATTATTACCTTGGAATGTCAGACAAATTTAATTAATAGTTTAATCACCGGAGGTTTTGAAGTGGTTAGTAGTTTTGTTAACTCTACCCTCAGTCGTATATCACAATTCAGTGTTGGAGTCATGGAAGATTCGACTCCGATTGAATTGTGGCAAGGTGCATCATCAGATGAAGTCGAAGTTGTAATTCGGGCTGTATATCGACAAGTACTGGGAAATGCCCACATTATGGAAAGTGAACGATTAATCGTTCCCGAATCACAACTTCGTCAAGGTGATATGACAGTGCGCGAATTTGTACGTCATATCGCAAAATCAGAATTATATCGCTCTAGATTTTTTGATAACTGCTACCGCTACCGAAATATTGAACTAAATTTTAAGCATTTACTCGGACGGGCACCTGATGATTATAGCGAAATGCAATATCACAGTCACATCCTTGATGAGCATGGTTTTGATGCAGATATCGATTCTTATCTTGATAGCGACGAATATTTGGATACCTTTGGTGAAAATATTGTGCCATTTCACAGAGGTTTTCAAACTCAACCTGGTAAAAAGATGCTGGGATTTACTAACATGCTTCAATTGGAGGGTGGTTATTCGAGTAGCGATAAGGATATTGTTTCTGGAAATAAAGCACAACTCATTCGTTCTTTAATTGCCAATACTCCTTCTGGTACTCAAAAATATACCGATGTTGGGACACTGTTAGCTGGTATATTCAAGTCGAAACAAGAAGTAGAGACTGTTGAAGCTGTTAGTCCATACGTCCTATTTGATTTAAATCAACCTCTACGCGACCAAATTGATGAACAAGGTAAGTTAATTGAGAAGTTACAAAAACAGCTTGCTGAACTTCGTCCTTTTGCGAGTATTGGTGCTTCGCAAATAAATAGTTGGCAGTCTAATGGTGCTGCACCATCCACAGATTTATATGCATCATTACAGCAGCAAATGGATTCTCAATCATCACAAATTGCCGCGTTAGAAGAACAAATTGCTGATGCACGACGATTGGCAACAATTGGAGAAGCGCGACTGAATAAATGGCGTAATCGTGTGTTTTTCTAATTGATTTATTTGTTGTTATTTTATACCAATTCAAATAATGATTGCAACACATCCAACAGTGGAGACGTAGCAGTGTTACGTCTCTACAAATATCTATCTGTCGCGTTGTTTTTTCAAATTGGTATTATTTTTTTAACGGGTATTTTGCCCGTTTTTTTTTACTGATTTTTAGGCTGTAGCAACTTGGTTTAAATCTGCTGGTGTGAGGTTAGAATGGACAACTTCCCCATCTCGGAACCATACAATACGTCTGGTTTGACGGGCTACTTCGGGTTCATGAGTCACCATAATCACGGTGATACCACTGCTATTAAGTTCGGTAAAAATGTCTAGAACTTCTTGGGTAGTGCGGGAATCTAGCGCTCCTGTGGGTTCGTCTGCGAGGAGTAAGACAGGACGATTGACAATTGAACGCGCGATCGCAACTCGTTGTTGTTGTCCTCCTGATAGTTGGTTGGGTTTGTTTTGCATCCGATTTTCTAAGCCAACTTTTATTAATGCTTCGGCTGCTCTTTCGCGACGTTCGTTGTTAGAAATACCTGCATAAACCATTGGTAGCATGACATTTTCTAGTGCGGTTAGTTGCTGCAATAAATGAAATTGTTGGAAGACGAATCCGAGTTTTTTATTACGAATGTGAGCAAGTTCGTTATCTTCCATTTGGGCTACATCAAGGCTATCTAAATAATAATGTCCTGAAGTTGGTCGATCTAAACAACCAATAATATTCATGGCTGTGGATTTTCCGGAACCTGATGGTCCCATGATTGCACAATATTCGCCTTCTTCAATGATTAAGTTGACATCGTTAAGGGCACGAACTTCGGTTTCACCCATCCCGTAGATTTTGAAGATATTTTCTAAGCGAATAATTGGTTTTGAATAGTTAGGAATTAGGAGTGAGGAGTTAGGAGTTGAAGGAGAAGAATTGATATTGTTAATTGGTTGTTCTTTTCTCATTATTTTGATTCCTATATATTATTAAGTTGAACAAAACTTTTTCTTATATAGCAGTCCTAAATCAGTTGTGCAAATTTTGGAATCTGCGAGACGCGATGTATCGCATTTCTACATTTTTTATTTTTAACAAGTCATTTAGGATTGTTATAGTTACAATTATTTGTTAATTAAATCTAATTTTTTAATTCTTAACTCCTAACTATTAACTCCTAACTATTAACTCCAAACTATTAACTCCTAACTATTAACTCCAAACTATTAACTCCAAACTATTAACTCCAAACTATTAACTCCTAACTCCTAACTATTTTAAACGCTTCTCAAAGCCACAATTGGGTCAAGTTTTGCCGCACGACGGGCAGGAACGACACCGAAAAATAAACCGATCGCACCGGAAATTCCCACCGCAGATGCGATCGCAATTGGCGAAATCGCTGCTTCTAAGGGAGTCAAAGCACCTACTAATAAAACTCCGGAAACACCGATTACAGCACCAACAAAACCACCTGCCGCAGACACAATCACAGCCTCAATCGTAAATTGTAAGAGTATATCTTGCTGGGTTGCACCAATGGCTTTTCTCAAACCAATTTCATGGGTACGTTCGGTGACGGAAACCAGCATAATATTCATAATCCCAATACCACCAACAAACAGCGAAATTGCTGCGATCGCAGCTAACATTACTGTTAATGCTCCTGTGATTTGTCCGACTGTTTTTAATGCGTCTTTTTGTGTTTGAATGCCAAAGTCATCTTCACCGTTGATTTTATGACGCAGACGTAGCAAATTGGTGATTTGGAACACCGCAGCATCTACACTTTTACCATCACGAGCTGAAGCGACAATGTAATCTACACCTAATCCATAGGGGGAATTACGTCCAATTAAACGGTTAGCAGAGGTTGTAATTGGTATTAATAATGCCTTGTCATAATCAGCACCAACGCTAGAACCTTTTTCTGTCAATACACCGATAATCTCAAATCTCGAATCTTTAATTCGTATTTGTTGCCCAATCGGATTATTTTGACCAAAAAACTTGGTGGCAAATTTACTTCCTAAAACAACAACTTGGTTGCTACGCTTCATATCAACATCACTAAAAAAGCGTCCTTTTGCTGTTTCAAAATCCCGCACAATCAAGAAACTTGGTGTTGTGCCAATAATATTTTCATCAGAATTACGATTTTTAAAAGCAACCCTTTGCCGACGATTTAATTCTGGTGCAACCCCCGCTATCGTAGGAACTTGAGATGCGATCGCTTCTGCATCTGCTAAGACTAAGTTTTTGGGAACTTCAAAGGAAATTCGCTGAGTTTCTTCGTTTCCTGGCAACACAAATAAAACATTTGGTCCCAAGGATTCTAATTGCTTGGAAACGTACTTTGTCCAGCTTCACCAACACCAATCATGGCAATTACTGAAGCATTTCCAATTACAATGCCCAGCATTGTTAAAGCACTACGCAATCGATTAGAAAGCAGGGTTCTCCCTGCCATTGTCACACTTTCAATGATGTTCATAGTTTAATTTGGGGATTGGGGATTGCCCCTAATCTCTTATTTTTCTTGCTTCTCTAATTGTTTTTGCATTTGATATTCGGGAGGAGGATTTAAGAAGATGCGATCGCCTTCTTTTATTCCTTCAACAACCTGGGTTTGGTCTTTTATTTGCGAACCGATGGTAATAGAACGAAATTGGGGTTTATTCTGAGCGTTGGGTACTAACACGCCAGTATCACCTTTCTCAGTCACAATTGCTACTGTGGGCACTAATAAAGCATTTGCCACATCATCCCCTAAAAATGTCAAATCAACATTTAAACCCGATCGCAATTTTTCTTCCCCTGTAGTTATTTGAACTCGTACCTGAAATAATGTTACTCCTTCTTCCTTGACTGCTTCCGGAGCAATTAATCGCACTCGTCCTTTAAAAACCTGGTCTGGATAAGCATCACTAACGATTTCGACTTGCTGCCCTTGCTTGATTCTGCCGATATCAGCTTCGGGAACGCTTGCTAATATTTCCAACCCACGTACTATGGCAACAAGCGAACTTGATGTTGCCGAAGCGGAAGTGCTTGCGGAAGTTGTTGGCGTAACAAAAGCACCAACATTTGCATACTTCTGCGTAATAATCCCTGCAAATGGAGCGCGAATAATTGAGTCTTCCAAAGTCACCAATTCTGCCTGAAGTTGCGCTTGTGCAGAAGCCACAGCCGCTTGACGTTGAGCAATTTCTTCGGGACGGGAACCGCTTTCGGATAGCTGTAAAGATGCCCTAGCTTCGGCAACAGCCGCTTGTTGTTGGGCTATATCTTCCGAACGAGTCCCACTTTGTTGCAAAGATAACCTTTTTTGAGCTTCGCGCAAACTCGCTTTTGCGGCATTATCTTCGCTCAATGCTTGGTCTAATAATTGTCTCTTTTCCGCACCTTGTTCGACTAAGTAACGGTAGCGCTTTACTTGTTCGCTAGTATAAATTACCCTTGCCTGTGCTGCATCAACCTGTGCTTGAGCTTGGGCGATTTCCTGGGGAGACCAGTGCTGCGATTTTTTGTGCCTTCAAAAGGTTTTGGATTGACGACTTAGGGGAAGAGCCATGACGAACCGCAAGACGATCGACGACGCGATTCTCGAATGCCTCCGCCGTTTCGGTGCGGAAAAAAACGTGCAGCCCAGCGACGAATTGGAGGGGGACCTTGGGATTGACTCGATCGAACGGGTCGAGCTGGCTTCGATGGTCGCGAATCTCACCATCGGCAAGAAGAAGTACGCGGATGTGCAGGGCGAGGCCGAGGCTGTGCTGCGTGAAGCCGCTGCTGTGCGCGCGGAGCTTGTAGCGAGCTATCAGGACGACATCGCCGCGTTCGATCAGGCCCAACGCCTGCGACAGCGGCAGAAAGTCGGCGGCGAGAAGCGTCGTCAGGAGCGAGTCCGCGTGCCGCGCCAGCAGATAACGATAGGTGGCGAAGAGCACCGTCACCGCGACCAGGCTGCCGAAAAAACCCTGCAGCAACCCTTCCATGTAGAACGGACCGCGGATGAAGAATTCCGTCGCTCCCACCTGGCGCATGACCGCGATCTCGTCATCGTAGAGGTAGGCGGTCAGGCGGATGATGCTCGAGATCGTGATCACCGCTGTCGCGACCAGGAGCGCGCCGAGCAGGAGCCCAGCCCGCGGAAGAGCAGGATCACCGTCTGGACCTGCTCCAGCCAGTCGCGGTCGTCGTCGACCGTGGCGATGGCCGGATCGCTCGCCAGCTCATCGGCCCAGGCCGCCAGAGCATCCTTGTCGATGCGCTGACCATGGAAGCACGCGGCCATGCCGTCGATGGCGAGCTGCAGGCCTCGCTTCATGAACGGGTCCTCCAACGACGCCATCTCCGATTCGAGCGCCAGCAGGCCTTCGCCGCGAGCCTTGCGGGCGAACTCGACGAGGGTCTTGATGGTCTTCTCACTGTCGATCGGCTGGTCCTTGCCGAGCAGTGCCTTCATGATCGCCTTGAACACACCGGTGGTGGCGGTGAACTCGTAGCTGGCCATCGTGGCACCGAGCGCACCGCCGGGCACGATGAGGAGTGCGGTCACGTTCGAGACGAGGAAGCGGCCATCGAACGAGGAATACTGAAAGCCAAAGGTGAGACGATCGTTGGGCGAGAGACGGTAGTCGATCGAGGCCCCGGCCGAGCGGCGCGTCGTGACCTTGGGCGCGTCCTGGATGAGGTATTGGGAGAGGTAGGGCTTGTCGGGCGTGGTGTCGGGAAACGCCGCGCCGTTGAGGTTGAGCGTGAACCGCCCTTCCACGGTGAACAGCGCTGCTTCCGCCCGGGGGTCGGGTTCGGGCGCCTCACTGCCACCGCCTTGCGAGACTTCAAGGATGTATTGGGCAAAGGTTTCGGCAAAGCCGGTCATGGGCCGCGCCAGAATCCAGGCACGCGTGTTGTTCCATCCCGGAAAATAGTTGGTGACGATGTCGCGCATCACGCCTTTGGGGATGACCGCATAGGAAGTGGTGAAGATGGCGCGGCCGGTGAGCAGATCCGTCTGCGGCGGCAGGCCGCCACTGGGGGCGTAGTATGTCCGGTCCGTCATCACATGTCTTTCATCCAGGTCAGCCCTTCGGCTGTGCCGGCCTTCGGTTTGTATTCGCAGCCGGACCCAGCCATCGGACTCCGCCCGGTTACCACGTTGCGCGCCGCGGCGTTGACGCATGTGATGAGCAATTCGTTCGGATTTGGCGGGCATAACGCTGCATTGATCATTCGGGCATATCCGTCATGAGTGACATAAACGCCATTGATGACTTATTGCAAGCACTTGGAATCGCGTTTTCGCGACTAGATTTACTGCGCGAAGCCTTGACACATCGCTCTTATGTCAACGAACACAGCGAAAAGGGTTTGGTTGATAACGAGCGTCTGGAATTTTTGGGAGATGCAGTTTTAGGTTTTACTATTGGGGAGTTAATTTATAAGCTTTATCCCGAAATGAACGAAGCACAATTAACGCGATTGCGTTCTCGTTTGGTAGACGAACAACAGTTAGGAAAACTCGGTGCAGAGTTAGGATTGGGAAAAATCATGCGTTTGGGAAAAGGAGCCGAAAAAGATCGCGGTAGAGAAAACATCGCCTTGCTTGCCG
>JAAUPE010000131.1 GCA_012034595.1 Calothrix sp. CSU_2_0
ATCTTTATCTCAACGGATACAAGCCCCTGAATTGATTCATGGAGAAAGATAAAGATTCCTTGTTTCAAGCCCCTAGATTTATCTCTGGGGTTTTCTTTTTACCTTTATCTTTTTACTTTTTACTTGGCTGACTATTATAAATGCCAGTCATTTTCAGCTTGCTGCAAAACGTATGTGGCAACATCTTGAATTTCTTGTGGGGTCAGTTTTTCTTTGTATGCTGACATATTATTTTTCCCATTAGCAACTATCTCCGTAATCGCTTCTATCGAATCCATTCCATATTTCTTTAAAGCATTTATCTTTAAATTTTTACCGCGTCTAATAATATTATTACCATTCAAATGACAGCCTGCACAATTAGTCTCAAATATCTTACCAGCATTAGTTTCATTCTTTGCTGTATTAGCCGCAAATGCTGGCTGATTGTTAATAATTATCAGACATAGTAATAAAGTCAAAAGTAAAGTTAGTAGTTTTTTCAATTTTATTCTCATTTAGGTTTTAGGAATCGAGATTTTAGGGTTATATACTAGCTATTTGTATTATAATTAGTAATAATGAGGACTTGGAATTTTTAAAAGCGATCGCAATAGATTAAAAAATTGAACTATAAGTTTTCTAGTAGGTTTGAAGCCAGAAATTAATATTTTCACAGCTTAACTATAAAAATACATCTATCGACAGAACATTTTGACAGTTATTCATACGATCATGGAATAACTAATAATTTTAAATTATTGAGGTAAGTGCTGTGTCTGGTATAACTCAGATTATTCGGAACTTTTTTCTACGTGTTGGAGGCTTTCTTTCGGTCTTCTTCAAATCTTTTGCTAATTCTATCAAAAATTTAGTTGCTTTTTTTGCCAAATTCATTGGAATTACTCAGTCTGATTATTTCCTGGAATCTAACGAAGTGCAAAGTCTGAAACGAGTTGAAGCAAAACAGCAAATTAAAAGTGGGCAAGATAGCATTGCTGAAACTCCCACCACTAACCGTCGTCGTTCTAATGCCAAAATTGATGATTACTTCCTCAAGATGGCTCGTGAAGTACAAAAGGACTAACACAATAGTTTGTGCGATCGCGTGGGGGAACCCCTAGATTTTTGGACATTTTTGATGTGGGAAAGGTCGCTATATCCCCCACCTATTTTTCTCAATACAGCAATTTCTCAACCACAGATAACTATTAAAAAAGGCAGACTCTTGCCTGCCTTATCACATAAAATTAATATTGGCTTCTAGAACTAGTATCCACCAGAATAACCGCCGCCACCGCCACTGCGTCTGCCACCACCAAAGGAACCACCACCTTCAGTTTTGGGCTTTGCTTTATTAACTTTCAAGCTACGACCCATCCACTCTGCGGTGTCGAGAGCTTCGATTGCCGCAGTTTCTTCAGCTTCACTTGACATTTCCACGAAAGCGAAACCTCTTAGTCGTCCGGTTTCTCGGTCTTTGGGCAATTGGGCACTTTTAACAGTTCCATACTCAGCAAAGATATGTCTGAGGTCACTTTCTTCAACCTCATAGGACAAATTACCAACGTAAATAGACATAAGACATCTCCGAATTTGTAGGATTTACAGATTTTTGTTCGGAGAGGTCTGCAATAAATAGTAAAAACAAACTGTACAACCGAATTTAATCTTTATACAGTCAGACTAACACAAAAATCTATAATGCTGCATGAAACATATTCTTTTGATGCCAGCACAAGAGGTATGTTCCCCAGAATTTTCGCCAGAAAGATGAGGTAGATTAAGGGTTTAGAAGCAAAATAGATATAGGGATGAGGCTAAAAAATATTTTGTGTAAATATTTTTAGATTTATTTTAGCGCCATTCATCCATAAACCAACTTTATCTTTCAGTAAAATTGCGATGCATCAAGGATGCCGCTTCGCGATCGCGATTAATAACAACCGATCCATCACTGACTGCGGTTTGGGCTAGGTAATTGTATACCCGGCGAGAAACTTCACGGACAAAATCTCCGGCTCTGCGATCGTGGTTGGGTCTTTGTACCAAAACACCAGCCAAATAGCTTTTTCCATTGGGCATGTCAATAATACCCGCATCACCAATTATAAACCTTAATGTACCCGTTTTGTGAGCAATAGTAGCTCCTTTACCAATACCAGCAGGTAGTAAAGTATTGGTTTTGACACGACGCATAATGCCTAAAACTTGATTGCGGCTGTTTTGGGATAACAAACGATTATTAGAGACTAATGCAGCCAATCTGACTAAATCTTTGGAACTGGTTGTATTTGTGCCTGCAATATCTGGAAGTTTATTCCGAACAGATGTATTTGGTAATCCCCAGTTGCGAAAACGTTGGTTAACTTTTGCGGCACCACCTAAGCGATCGAGAACCATATTGGTTGCCGTATTATCGCTAATAATCATCATTAGGGTGGCAGTATCGAGGACGCTAAATTTAGTACCGATGGGTTTATATTGCATAGTTCCTGATTCCCCAACTCTTAAATCGCGCCGCATCACTAGTTTATCTGTTAGTTTAATTCTGCCAGCATCAATTTCTTGAAATAGAGCAACTAACAAAGGAAATTTAATTGTACTGGCAGCAGCAAATCTTTTTTCGCCATTAATATCTATATAGTTACCAGTTTGCAAATCTAGGAAGAAGATGCCAGGATTTAATGTTTTGTAGCTTGCTAATAGTCCGCGAATTTGGGAACTGATACCCGACATTTCTTGACCAAGATTAACAACTCCTGCAAATGTTGAAGCATCTGTCGGTTGAATGGTGATATCTTCTCTATTCTCCCCAGAAATATTATTATTTTGGCGGTCAAATGAGTTGAATTTGACAATCCAATGAGAGCGGGAGTCTCCCTTAATAGATAAATTTCGGGAAGCAATATGATATCCAGGAGCTAATTCAACGACTAAACGAGTTGTTTTGCTGTCTGGTTCTCCAATCCGAATCTCTTTGACTGCATTCCCGAAGCTTTGCTTGACAGTATCCGAGTTTAAATTAGTCCCAGGTAAGTCAATTACTAATCGGTTGGGATTGTCTAATACAAAAGCTTTTGGTTGAACTGCGGAAGTGGTGGTCAGGTGTAATTGATTCTGGTTAGAGTCAAAGTACCAAGACTGTAATTGTGAAGCTTTAACTTCTCCTGCTACTAAAACTAAGCTGCTCAAGCCGATAGCAAGTAAATGTGATTTCATATTAGGATTATACGTGTGTAAGTGCGGAGTCAAGAATCAACTTTACCTTAGATTCACTTCTTCATAATTGCTTGAGCTTCCGGACAAAAAGTATAAATTCTATTTATTTATTTAGGTTTTTCATGAAATTTTTAATTATAAAATCATCACTAATAATCACGATTTTCCAATATAAAATCGCGTCTAGTCTTGTTGATAATATTAGCAATTTAGTTTTTGGGACGAGCCGATAATTAATAATGTTTCCATTGGTAGGGGTGTTCCTTATTTGCGTTCTGTTTTGGCAGGGGTAGTCAGATTCCCCGGAACAACCTAAATATTTGGACGGCGGCGATTTATGAAATGATGGAAAAACTAGTGGCAATTGTTAAACCATCTGGTTTTCCTGAATTTGCGATCGCACTTGCTTAAGTAACTTGGTGGATGAAAGGAATGCTAATTAGGGCAAACAGCCGTTTGTACACTTCTGTACTTGGCTAGGTACTATTATGAATGTACTTCGTTTACCTTGTAGTTACTGTATGAGATGCGATCGCAATTATTGGGTTGTAGTTTATTTCTCTTTGTTTCTTCTCCCTCTCCAAGCTTGTAATAATCAGCAGTCGGTTCAACAGCCTATCAAGGAAATTCAAACATCGACGACTGGAGAACCACAAAAAACCCCTGTTCCCATACCTTTAGTTTTACAAACATCGCCTCCACAGGATAAAAATTATTTTCTCGACGATCGATTGGGGGGAAAAGCTGGAGAAAAGGGAGATAAGGAGAATTTAATTAAAGCAATTGATAATAGTTTAAGTTTTTTAAAAACACCAACAGCAACAACAGCTTACCAAAATTATCTAGTTCCAGAAATTACGCGATCGCGGGTTGAAAAAAGTCTCAAACGGTTTCGCGAAATTGTTGCTAATTCTCAAGATAACCAAGAATTACAAGCAACTGTTAATAAAGAATTTGCATTTTATAAATCTATTGGTTCTGATAATCAAGGCACTATTTTATTCACAGGCTACTATAAACCAATTTATGCAGCAAGTCGCAAACCTACAGCAGAATACAAATATCCAATTTACCGCTTACCTGATGACTTTAAAACTTGGGAAAAGCCCCATCCTACCCGTTTAGAGTTGGAAGGTGTGGACGCTTTACAAGCCAATAGGGGTGAATTGAAGGGTTTAGAGTTATTTTGGCTCAAGTCACGGATGGAAGCTTTTATTGCTCAAGTTCAAGGTTCTGCTGTACTTAAATTTGCGGATAATACAACAACGACTATTAATTATGCTGGCAATACGGAACATGATTATGTCAGTTTAGGTAAGGAATTAATCAAAGATGGAAAATTGGCACAAGAAGGTATTACTCTAGAAAAAGTTATAAATTATCTGGAAAAGAATCCGAGCGAGCAAAATAATTATTTACCTCGAAATCCTCGATTTATCTTTTTTAAAGATACAAAAAATTCCCCAGCATCTGGTAGTATCAGCGTCCCTATTACCCCTGAAAGGTCAATTGCAACCGACAAATCATTGATGCCTCCTGGTGCATTAGCAATCATTCGCGCACCCTTTCCATATATTATTAAAAGCCCAATTAATCAAGGTAAAATCGAACAGCGTCTTGTGAGTCGTTATGTACTAGATCAAGATACAGGAGGTGCAATCAAAAGTCCTGGTAGGGTGGATTACTACATTGGTGTCGGTAAAGAAGCAGGAGATAGGGCAGGTGCAATTATTAATAAAGGTGAATTATATTATCTTTTGTTGAAAGAATAAGTTTTCAACTAGAAAGCGATTTGCAGCAATTTTCAAAATTCTCGTATACACTAGGAACTTGTGAAATTTTGACCTATACCCAAACAGAGAAGATTGATGTTGAAAGTAATTTTACGGTGTGCTGGATTAACAATTATTTGCTGTGCGATCGCAGCTTGTTCGGAAACCAGCAATACTCAACAATCCTCTAACCCTGGAGAAACAACTAGCAGTCCTTCATTAGCTGCATCAACTGAAACTGCGATCGCAACACCTACATCTACATCTACTGTAACACCCACCACAGCTACTAAACCTGACTCGAAAAAGGCAGTAACCACTCCTTCGGGATTAAAATATGTTGACCTCAAAGTTGGTACTGGTGCAACACCCAAAACAGGTCAAAAGGTTTCTGTTCACTACACAGGTACTTTGGAGAATGGAACAAAATTTGATAGTTCTCGCGATCGTAATGAACCGATTGAGTTTGACTTGGGAACTGGAAAAGTAATTAAAGGTTGGGACGAAGGTTTAAGCACAATGAAAGTAGGTGGTCGTCGTCAATTAATTATCCCAGCGAGTTTAGGTTACGGTGCAACTGGTGCTGGCAATGGTGCGATTCCTCCTAATGCTACTCTAATTTTTGATGTCGAGTTGATGGGTGTTAAATAAACCAGAAAACTTAAATTTTTGATTTGAGTATTAATTTGGATGTAGGGATGTAGCAGTGCTACGTCTCTACGGAAGTTAGATAATCGAGCAAAATTATCATTATAGTTTTTTCAATACTTCTAAAAAACTCTATGCGAGAATGGTCATAAAACAAGCCGAAACTCTTATATAGCCTCATTTTCAGGCTCAAACCTGGGAACGCATTCTTTTCGGTCAATCAAGAAGGAGGCAGAGTCTCCAGACTGGGAAGCAGTCAGGGTAAGGGCTGTGTCTTAACTTAGTGCCATTCCTCTATGCCACATGATTTTTATTTGTTCTCAACACTTGATAATTAGACAGTTAGCAGATTTTTTTATTTAAATAGCTAAAAAGATACTCGTAGGCATAAAAATGTTTAATTGTTTATACTGATTTTTCTTAAGTACGCAAGCTAAAAAGATATAAAATTTAAAGCGAAAACCCTCTAAGTACGGAAGTCATTTTTTTTGTGTGAAGAAAAAGTAAAGATGTTGAAACATCTGTAAAAAAATATAAAGGCTGGTGATTGGTCGTCTCAGAATGGGATTGACCATGATTGGGAGATGAACTTGTACACAATTACCCCTAATTATCTTTATCAAGACTTTACAAAAAAAGACGTATGTCACACTTTAGACAAGTATATTTGATGTATAATTTCTAATTAATGTGCATCTCTAAAGAAATAATAAGTGTGTACTTAGTCTAAGTAACTTTACTACTGCCTCAGTAATCTCTAAGTATTACAATTTTGTTCTATCTCGCAAACATTGGACTCCTATTTTAGATAAATGGCTAGATTTCAGATAATTTGGTGTTCGATTTAAGGAGCCGTGTAAAAATAACTTGATAAAGTGCGTTGCTAAACTGTACCTAATTTAAGGACTGAAATTAAAAAGTTACGCAACTTATTTTTACATGATTTCTAGGTGTGTATCTGGAATTTTAGTTCTAGATTTTTTTAAATCTGCATTTTACCAAGACATGCCAGTGATATGGTCTTTTTCAGCGACTCTGAGAATTCAACATAACTCGGGTATTATCTTGAGAAAAGATAATATCAAGATAATTTTCATCTGATTTGGACTTTGATAGTATACAGCTTCTTAGTCCCTCCAGACTGTCTTTTTTAGCCTGATTGAGGGGTTATTGATGTGCAAAAAAATATGCATACCTATACATTAGGCTTTACTTATCGCAGTTGTAAATAGTTTAAATAAAGGGCTATTTTTGGTGAAATAGCATTCTGCCTAATTTTTAATATTTCCGACTAGTACAAATCATCCATTTGGAAAAAATTACAAATTACAACTTTTATGCACAATATGGAAACTAAAAGCTATTTAGAAGAAATCGATATCCAGCAATATTGGTTAGTATTAAAACGTCGCTGGTTGATTGCAGCAACAGTCTTTTGTGCTTCTGTAGGGTTGTCGGGATTAGTTGTATTACGGCAAAAACCTCAATACGAAGCGAGTGGAATGTTGCTTTTCAAATCAGATAGAACTTCATCACTGACAAAAGTAGGAGAAAAAATCGGTGATTTAGAATCTCTAATGCGTGAGGGTAATCCTTTACAAACACAAGCTGTAATCGTGAATTCTCAACCAATTTTAAAACAAGTTATTAATACTTTAGAATTACAGGATAAAGATGGTAAAGCTCTTGATGTTGATTTATTAAAAATAGCAGTTGAGCCTGTTGTTGGTACAGATGTTATTAAGGTGACACATCAATCAAACAATCCAAAAATGGCGGCATTAGTAGTCAATCAGGTAATGGACACCTATATTAATAATAACATTCAGTCCAATCGTACCCAAGTTTTTGCAGCAGGTGACTTTATTAGAAATAGATTACCTTCTGCTCGCAGAGAATTAGAAATAGCAACTGAAGCATTACGTAGATTTAAAATTCAAAATAATATTGTCCAGCTACCGCAACAAGCAACGGCAGCGATTACCAACATTAGTAATCTGAATGAGCAAATCGATCTAAATCAAGCTACATTAGCAGATACGATCGCTCAAGAAACAGTAGTTAAAAAGCAATTAAATTTAGCGGGAGAAGAAGCTGTAAATATTACTTCTTTAAACCAAATACCTGGTGTACAAGAAGTTTTAGGTGAACAACAAAAGGTACAAGCAAAACTGGCGACACTCAAAGCACGTTATACTAATGAACATCCGGCGATCGCGGATCTCGAAAATCAGGAATTAGCTCTCAATTCTTTGTTGAAGCAACGAGTTGGACAAGCTTCTGGAAGTATAAGAAATATTTCCTCGACGAGTTTACAGATAGGAAAAATCAAGGAAGAACTCGCAAGTCAATATGTACAATTACTAGCACAACGTCAAGGTTTAGAACAAAAAGTTCGGACTTTATCAAACATTCGAGAAACTTATCAAAGAAAGCTGAGTCTTCTGCCAAATTTAGATAAACAACAAGGTGATTTAGAGCGTACATTAACTATTGTGCAAACAGATTACCAAAATTTAGTTGCCAGACTCCAAGAAATTGAAGTTGCAGAAAAGCAAACAATTGGTAACGCTAGAGTTGTGCAACCAGCACTAGTTCCTAAAACAGCATCTCTCTCCAAAATCACATTACTTTTATTAGGAGGTGGTGTATTTGTTGGTTTATTAGTCGGTGTTGCAAGTGCATTCTTTGTCGATTTAATTGATAGGTCACTGAAGACAGTTAAGGAAACTGAGAAGTTTTTTGGTTATACTATGTTGGGACTTATTCCTAAGTTTGAACCCAACAATACCCATAGTTCTTTTCATCAAATGATGGGAACTAGTGTTTCTCCCCGTGTTATAGTTGCTTCTTCTCCTCGCACGGTAATTCATGAAGCATACCAAATGCTACAAGCTAATCTCAAGTTTATTAGCCATAAGAAAGTTTGCACAATTGTAGTTACGAGTTCTGTTGCTGGTGAGGGTAAATCAGAAGTTACTGCGAATTTAGCTGCAATCATAGCTCAATCAGGAAGACGAGTCTTAGTTGTTGATGCAGATATGCGTCAACCATCACAACATCATCTCTGGGGTTTAATTAATTCATCAGGTTTAAGTAATATTATTGTTGGTCAAGATGAATTTTCACTGGCAGTAAAAACAGTGACGAATCATTTATCTATTCTAACAGCTGGAGTTCAACCTCCCAATCCTTCAGCTTTAATTGATTCCGAAGGAATGATATCTGTAATTGAAAAATTTTCGGAAAGCTATGACTATATTGTTTTTGATACACCTCCTTTAGTGGGAACTGCGGATGCTGCGGTTCTCGGAAAATGGTGGATGGTGTTTTGCTAGTTGCAAGACCTAAAGTTGTAGATTCAGTGAGCGCTCAAGCTGCTAAGTCGTTATTAGAACGTTCCGAGGCAAATGTTTTAGGTATTATTGCTAATGCTGTAAATCTTAAACAAGAACCAGATAGTTACTTTCATTACTCTGATTCTAGAGTGAAAAACAGTGTCGCTGAGTTAGAAGCTGCGGGGGAAAAAGTGTTTTCTAAATAAGTTTGATTTGACAAATAAATTAAACAGAAACTTATGTACTTTGAATTTAAGTCAAACAAAATACTGAGGTATTAATTTAGATGACAATTAGCCAAATTTTACTTTTTTTAACTAATATAGTTTTCTTAATTAGTACATCTTTGTTACTTATCATTTGTGCTTTTTTCCTAATCGAATGTGTTGCATCCCGATTTGCCAAAGTATGTAATGAAAATATAGACAATTGGCAAAATACTCAGGTAAATATCATAATACCTGCTCACAATGAAGAAACTGTTATTGGTTCAACAGTAGAAAGATTAACTCCAGTATTAAAACCACAAGATAGATTAATTGTGGTTGCTGATAACTGTAATGATGCAACTGCCGAAATTGCCCGTACCAAAGGTGCTACGGTGATTGAGCGATACGACAGCGAAAAAATAGGTAAGGGATATGCTTTGGATTACGGAATCAAGTTTATTGAGTCTAAAGCTCCCGATGTTGTGGTAATTATTGATGCTGACTGTACAGTGTATCCAGATGCGATCGCACGACTCACAGAATCCGCGATCGCAAGCCAAAAACCAGTCCAAGCAACTTACTTGATGACAACAGCGAAAAAATCGAAGTCATCAAAAGAATTGTTAGCAGAGTTTGCCTATCTGATGAGGAATTTAGTTCTTCCACTAGGATTAAAAAATTTAGGACAGTCTTGCTCTTTGAAGGGTACAGGTATGGCTTTTCCTTGGCACATAATTAGCAAAGCAAATTTGGCGAATGGTCACATTGTAGAAGATTTGAAGCTCGGTTTAGACCTTGCGATCGCAGGACATGGAGCGATATTTTGCCCTGAAGCAAGAGTAACTTCTTATTTTCCTCAGCAGTCGCAAGCTACTAAAAGTCAAAGAACTCGCTGGGAACATGGGCATTTACAAATGATTCGTACTTATTTGCCACTTTTGCTCAAAGAAGCGGTTTATCAGAGAAGGTTTGACTTAATAATTAATGCTCTTGATTTGTGCGTTCCACCTTTGTCTTTACTTGTTGTCATCTGGTTAGGAATAATGACAATTTCTAGTTTATTTACATTAGTGGGAGCATCGTGGATACCAGTGATAATTTCAGCAACAGCAGGATTTTTTTTCCTAACTGCAATTCTCACAGCTTGGTCAGGTTTTGCTACTGAAATCTTACCTCTGAATCAACTTTTAACAGTTCCTTTTTACGTTCTCAAGAAAATTCCAGTTTATTTGCAGTTCCTAATTAAACCGCAGAATATTTGGATTCGTACAGAAAGAGATTCAGTATCCTAATTACTAAGTCATAAAAATGCGCCTTTTAATAGTTCAATATGGTGGTGATTATCGCGAAGCCTTTCAGCTTGTTTACAAAGATGGTATTGAAACATACCATGCACAAAAATATGTATTGGATACGGTATTAGATATTACTAAACAAGTTGATGAAGTCACATTACTATGTTGTAAATCTACACAGATATACAATGATGTAATTGCTAAAGGTTTACGTGTAATTGGTGCAGGAGTTGAACCGTCTCAGCAAATAAATACAATTTTGCAAATTCTTACTCGACAGAAACCAACGCATTTAGTAGTTCATTTTCCAATGCCAGATATTTTTCGCTGGGCAATTCAGAATCAGGTAAAAACAATTGGTTTACTGGCAGACTCATTTTTAAAAACAGGGTTAAGTCGTCAGTGGAAAAATTATTCTCTAGCACGTTTATTAAACCATAAACAAATAGATTGGATTGGTAATCATGGTGTAAATTCTTGTTTTTCGCTTCAGCAAATTGGAGTAAAACCTCACAAAATTATTCCCTATGATTGGACTCATTATGTCACCCCCGAATTATTTTCAGCAAAGCAACTCCAGCGCAATGGAGATGCTTGGAAATTAATTTATGTTGGTTCAGTTATTGAGTCAAAAGGTGTTGGGAATATTTTAGATGCATTAGCAATTTTACGCGATCGCAATTTTCCTGTAACTTTACAAATTGCTGGAAGTGGTGAAATTGGCAAGTTTACCGATTATGCAGAACGTTTAGGAATTCGCGATCGCATCACGTTTTTAGGAGTAGTTCCAAATCACCTAGTAATTAAGTTAATGCGGGATGCGGATATAGTTGTTGTTCCTAGCTGGCACAAATATCCTGAAGCATGTCCATTTACTATTTATGAAGCATTCTGTGCATATACACCATTAGTAGCATCCAATCATCCAATGTTTAGAGGTAATTTGCAACATGAAGTCAATGCGATGATTTTTCCTGCACAAAATCATCATCTACTGGCTGATTGTGTTATTCAACTACTTTCTCAACCGCATTTATATGCAAAAATTTCTGCTGCATCTGCAATTTCTTGGCAACGGTTACAAATTCCTGTTAAATGGGCAGATTTAATCAAAAGATGGCTATATTATTCATCAGAAAATGACAAATGGTTACATAACCATAGTCTTACATCTGGTCATTATAATTCTCCAAGTTGTTAACAGCACGGTGATTATTTTTCTCAAAGTTAATAGAAAATTAAAAATTACCCATTCAACTTATAGATGAGAGACGTAGAATTGTGAGTATTTTTGTGAGACTGTTAGAAAAGTTATTTGTTATTTTAGCCTTAACTTTTTTTTCTGGAGTGTTTGGTCAGTTTGCATTAGGTGATGTGCTTCCAAAAGTCATCATCACATTAATTAGATTCTCTGTTTGGGGAATATCTACTACTCTTGTCTACGTTTTTTGGAAAGATGCGATATTTATCCTACTTCGGAATAAAACACTGTTTATACTAACATTTTTAAGCTTTATCTCATTTATTTGGTCAACAGCACCAGAGTTTACATTATCTAATATCAGGGATGTAATGATGATGACGTGCTTTGGCTTATATTTTGCTTCTCGTTTTACGTTGAAAGAACAGGTACAACTGATTGCTTTAACTTTATTAATAGGAGCTTTTTTAAGTACTATTTTTTCCTTAGGAGTACCTGCTATTGGTAAACATGGAGCAGAACATCCAGGTGCGTGGAAGGGAATATATGGTGATAAAAATAATTTCGGTAGTATGATGGTCTTGAGTTCATTAGCATTTTTTACACTGCCTAAAAATAATTTAAAACTATATAAATGGAGTGGTTTTATTGTTTCATTGATACTAATCCTAGTATCAACTTCTAAAACTTCTCTTGTAATTTTCTTGTTACTAATATTATTTGTATCTTTCTATAAACAATTTCGTTGGCAAGGAAAAATAAGTATTATTTTTGTAGACTTAGGAATTCTGCTCTTAGGATGTCTTTCTTTGCTGATTTTTAGTTACTGGGTAGAACTTTTAACTAGTTTACAAAGAGATGCAACTTTAACAGGTAGAGTACCCGTATGGAATTTTGTAATCTCAAAATTAATGGAGAGACCATTATTAGGTTATGGACGTGAGGCATTTTGGGCACCTAACAGTTCGTTTGCAATTCAAGCAGGTCAAACTGTAACATCAGGTGGATGGGTTACTCCTCATGCTCATAATGGTTTTCTTGATATCGCACTTGATGTTGGTTTAATTGGGTTATTACTATTTTTAATTACTTTTATTATCACTTTTGCTCGCAGTTTAAAACAAGCTTATGCTGCTCGATATCCAGAGGAATTGTGGTCATTAGCTTTTCTCTGCTTTTTAGTCATGAATAATTTGACAGAAAGCTTTTTATTGCGGGGAGCTAATTTGTATTGGGTTTTGTATATATCAACTGCATTTACTCTAAGTCAAAATAGGTTTTTAAAATCGAATATTAGTCAGAAAAAATATTTACATAAGAATGAAGTTGCCATGAATATTTAGAAATATCTAATTGTAATTTTAGCTGGTCTCTAAAGTTCGATAAAATTGATTATAATGAGGAGGTTTAGTTTTGAATTCTATAGGAATTGTTGTTATCGGGAGGAATGAGGGTAATCGCCTCAAAACTTGCTTATTATCATTAATTAAAGAAGAAAATACAATTGTTTATGTTGATTCTGGTTCTACAGATGGGAGTGTTGAACTTGCTCATTCTTTAGATATTTTTGTTGTAGAACTAGACTTGTCTGTTCCTTTTACTGCTGCTCGTGCTAGAAATACAGGATTTACATATTTATTACAACAAAAACCCGATATAGAGTTTGTACAATTTGTTGATGGTGACTCTCAAATAGTAGAGGGATGGTTAACAAAAGCAGCAGTAGAAATGCTCGTTCAACCTGATGTAGTAGTGATATTTGGTTATCTAAGTGAACTATTCCCTAAAGCATCAATTTACAACCGTATTTGTAATATTGAATGGTACGTTCCTGCTGGGGAAACAAAATATTGTGGTGGTATTGCGATGATGCGGGTAACTGCATTAAAACAAGTTGGAGGTTTTAATCCTGCTCTAATTGCAGGGGAAGAACCAGAACTCTGCTTGCGTTTGCGTCAAGCTGGAGGCAAAATTTTAGCGATTGATGCAGAAATGGCACGACACGACGCAGCAATGACCAGCTTCAGTCAATGGTGGAAACGCTCTGTTCGCAATGGTTATGCCTATGCTGAGGGAGCTTGGTCACATAATCATTGGGTTAAGGAAAGTCGTCGGATTTGGTTTTGGGGTTTATTTTTACCTTTATTAACTATTACGAGTTTCTTCCCAACAAAAGGATTGAGTATTCTTTTATTTGTAATCGCTAATACTTATTTATTTTATCGAGTATATAGTATTACCCGTTTAAAGGGTTTTGAACAAAAAGATTCCATTATTTACGGTTTATTTTGCACGATAGATAAATATCCTATGTTATACGGTCAAATTAAATTTCATACTTCGAGATTATTCAAGCGATCGCAACCCATTATGGAGTACAAAAACGTGCTGACAGAAGCAAAAAGTGAGGAGTTAGGAGTTAGGGGTTAGGAATTATAAATTTTTGATTTACAACTTTAATTATTCAATCAGGAAAATACTAATGCCAACAAAAATAAAATCCGCAGTAATTGGAACGGGAGCAATTTCCAAAGAACATCTCAGCTTTTTATCGAAATCAGAACATGCTCATTTAGCTGCTGTTTGTGACCTTTCCCAAGCATCTGCCAAATATGCAGCGCAACGATTTGGTGCTAACTCCATCTATACAGATTATCGCCGAATGTTGTTCGAGACAAAGCCTGATATTGTCCACATTCTCACACCTCCCCATACCCATAAACAAATTACTAAAGACTGCTTAGAAGCAGGTGTAAATGTATTTTGTGAAAAACCGATCGCACCAACCTATGAGGAGTTTCAAGAACTTGCAAATTTGGCAAAATCGCAAAATCTCTGGTTACTTGAAAATCAAAACTATTGCTTCAATGAAAAAATTTTAGCGATTAAAAAACTAGTTGATGATGGCATTCTTGGTAAAGTTCAGGAAGTCGAAGTCAGAATTGCCTTACCTGTACGAAAAGGTGGAGTTTTTGCCGATGAAAATTTACCAAACCCAATTCATCAACTTCCAGCAGGAGTTGTCCACGACTTCATTACTCACTTGTGTTCCCTAGTAGTACGCTTTATCCCTGACTTTAATCAAGTTAACGCAGCTTGGAATAATCATGGTGGTGGTGAACTATTTAAGTATGATGATTTAGATGCGATCGCAATTGGAAATTCTGCCCATGCTCGGATTCGCTTCACTAGTCATGCTAACCCAAGTACATTTAGCGTCATCGTGCGAGGTTCAGCAGGTTATGCAGAAACAGATTTATTCCAACCCTATCTTCGTTGTGTGATTCCCCGTGCTGGTGAATTACTCTCTCCACTAATTAATCATTTTGTGAATGGATATGACTTGATTAGTTCAACATTTATCAATTTTCGTAACAAGGTAATGCAAAAAACTCCCTATGAAGGTTTACATCGACTTTTAGACAGTACCTATATAGCGTTAATTGATGGAAAAACTCCACCAATTACCTTTGAAGATATGGAACGTACTAATCGATTAATTAACCAATTGCTTTTGGAAACTGGGAGATTTTAGAGTCGAAAATTTTTACTCTAGCTAGATTAGCAAAAATTCGTAGAAAATTATTTATTAATTGAAAGAAAGAATCAATTTATATCTAGTTTAATTTAGATTAACTACAACGAACTATCTCAAAAGCTTGAGATTTTACATAACTTAGATGAGGTTTATTTTTGATGAAATTACTAATAACAGGTGCTTCCGGTTTTGTCGGACAGTATGTGGTTGCTGAAGCACTGCGAAAAGGACATCAAGTAAGTGCAGTTGTGCGTTTATCTAGCGATACAAAAAAACTTCCTTGGGTTAACCATCCAGCAGTAGAATTAATCCGTATCGACTTACGGCACAAAGCTGGTATTGTTGATGCACTCCAAGGTGTAGATGCAGTCATTCATTTAGCAGCAGCTAAAGAAGGTGACTTTTACACTCGATTTGCAGGTACAGTTATTGCTACAGAAAACTTACTTGATGCCATGTTAAAAGCAAACATCATGCGTTTGATTAATATTAGCACTTTCTCCGTTTATGACTATCTTCGCATCCCATCAAAAGCCACGATTGACGAAAATTCAGCCATCGAATCTAACCCATTAGAGCGAGATGAATATGCTCAAACTAAATTACTTCAAGAAGAGCTTGTAAATGACTTTCAAAAAAATCATCCAACCCAAATTACAACAATTCGTCCCGGTTTAATTTATGGACGAGGTAACACTTGGAGTAGCTTACTAGGAGGTGAATTAGCTGGCAATCTGTGGTTACGAATTGGTGCTTATGCAACTATGCCTTTGACATATATTGAAAATTGTGCAGATGCAATTATTTGCGCTGTAGAATCCGAGCAAGCAATTGGTCAAATTATCAATATTGTTGATGATAATTTACCCACCCAAAGAACCTATGTCAAGAAATTAAAGCAATATAAAATGCCAATTCCGAAAACAATTCCCGTCAATTGGACATTGATGCGTAGCATTGCTTGGACAATGTGGAAATACAACAAAGTAGCACTCAAAGGTCAAGCAAAGTTACCAGGTATATTCAATCCAGTCATACTTGATGCCAGATTCAAACATTTTCGTTTTACCAATACTCGTGCTAAAGAAATGTTGAATTGGAAACCCAAATATTCCCTAGACACAGCACTCGATCGCATTAATAATAATGAAGATTTGCTAACAATCTCGGAGTCAATTACAGAAGGAGCAAAAACAGGAATCACAGAGGAGAACTTATGCGGATTGCCTACTTAACTGGTGAATATCCCAGAGCAACAGATACCTTTATCCAAAGAGAAGTTATTACCCTACGACAAATGGGAGTAGATGTACAAACATTTTCCATTCGTCGTACCGGGGATGAACACATGGTAGGAGAAGAACAAAAACAAGAACGCGATCGCACTTTCTATATTCTCCCAACGAACCCGATAAATTTACTCTTAACTCACCTAAGTTTACTGCTAGCTGCACCCAAAAAGTATTTACAAACTCTCAAACTAGCTTGGTCAACTAGTCAACCAGGATTAAAAGGTGGACTGTATCAACTATTTTACTTTCTCGAAGCAGGTATTCTCGCCCAACAAATCAAAATTAGACAAATTTCCCATCTACACAACCACATTGCCGAAGCTAGCGGAACTGTGGCAATGCTTGCTGCGGAAATGGGAGGATTTACCTACAGCTTTACATTACATGGACCATATATTTTCTTTAAACCATATCAATGGAGACTCGACGAAAAAATTAAGCGATCGCTATTTGTTGCCTGTATTAGTCATTATGCTCGCAGTCAAGGAATGATATTTACACCTCCAGAAAAATGGCAACATATGCATGTAATTCATTGCGGAATCGATCCAAATTTATTTAATCTTGTCACCCACAAACAACCAGGAAAACGCTTACTATTTGTAGGTAGACTTTCAGCAGCAAAAGGATTACCAATACTATTAGAAAGTTTATCAACACTGCAAAAAAAACACCCAGATATTCTCTTAACAGTCATCGGTGACGGTTGCGATCGCAAACACTTAGAACAACTAACTACCACATTAGAATTAAGCCAAAACGTTAATTATGTCGGGTATAAATCCCAACTTGAAGTCCGAGAACAACTGCAACAAACCGACATTTTTGTCATGTCCAGCTTTGCTGAAGGAATACCAGTAGTCTTAATGGAAGCAATGGCAAGCGGTGTTCCTGTAGTTGCTACGCAAATTGCTGGTGTCAGTGAGTTAGTCGAAAATGGTGTCAATGGCTACTTAGTTCTTCCTGGAGATAGCATATCCTTAACGGAAAACATCGAAAAATTACTTAATAGTCCAACAACAAGAGCAGCATTTGGTACAGGAGGTCGAGAAAAAGTTGAAAGAGACTTTAATATACATCATGAAGTTGCCAGTCTACATAGACTAATGATTAATGCCTTGCAAAATAACGGTGAACAATTGACTTGCGAAAAGCAGAGCTTAATGCCAGAGTCATATCGCCAAGAAAAACCACCTATCTCCAATGAAACTATTACTATTCATGCATCTTGACACAAAAACTTAAAGTAATGAAATACCATATTCCATTAGATTTTACTAGCAACTTAGAAGAATTAAACTCTTTAGCTGAAGCTGGAAAACGTCCCTCACAATTCATGTGGAAAGTAGCTCAACATCTAGGAGCAAAAATTCATCAACCAGACTTATCTCAAATTTTACCAATAGATAAAACCCGATCAACTATTATCGGTAATCCCTCACACTGGGCACTCGCACGTCAGCTATCTTCCCAAATTCAAACAGGAGATGTGATATTTTGTAATAAAGAACAAATTGGTATTCCCGTTGCTGCTCTTTGCAGTTCCTCAAATGTGCGACCAAAAATAGTTGTTTTTAGTTACAAAATTAATCGACCACGAGGTTATTTAGCCTTGAAACTGTTTAAAGCAGCAGAAAAAATTGATTTATTTTTAACATACACCCCTTCAGAAACAAAATTTCTACGTAATTATTTAGGTTTGCCAGAAAACCGGGTTTGTCAAATTTATTCTCAACCACCAATAGATACATCATTTTTTACACCAGGGCAAGTCTCATACAAAAAAACACGTCCACTTATTGTCAGTGGTGGTTGGGAACAAAGAGATTATCGAACTCTCGCGATCGCAACTCAAGATTTAGATGTCGATGTCAAAGTTTCTGCTCTCTCACCTTCTAGAAATGCATCAACAAAGTCACTCCCAAAAGTAATGCCAAGTAATATGTACTGCGGATTTTATGACTGGTGTGACTTACTGCAACTTTATCGCGATTCCGACTTAGTTGTCATTCCCCTTTTTAAAAACAACTTTGAAGCTGGTTTAACTACTTTATTTGAAGCTCTAGCTTGTCAAAAACCTGTAATTATCAGTCGTTCTTCACCAGAAATTGTTTGCAAACTAATTGATTCGGGTATTGTCACAGGATTTAATCCAGGAGACTCTAATGGTTTAAAACAAGCGATTATTAAAATTTTAAATCAACCCCAAATACTCAAACAGCAAATCGAGCGAGGTTATGAACTGGTAATCAATCAATTTAATTATGATAGCTATATTCAAGAATTAGCTGCCAAACTAAAATATTCTAATATTAATCACGATTCAAACTTGCTTAGACTATGAGACTAACTCAAATCAAAATAATTATTGTTTTTCTTAGATAAATAATTGGTCATTTAATGTGCAGATGAACTGTGTAAGACAAAAACACAGAATCATTTTAGTACGGGCATCTTCCCCGCATCCATATAAAACTCAAATACGCAACAGCTTATGACATCAGCCAAAAAGCTTGCCCTCCGTGGTGCAATGTGGACTATTATTAGTTTTGGAAGCATCTATCTACTGAGATTTGGTAATAACCTTATCCTGACTCGTCTTTTACAACCCGAATTATTTGGCTTAATGGCTTTTGTCAACACCTTAAGAATGGGTTTAGAACTATTCTCCGATATTGGTATTGGTCAAAACATAGTTAATAGCAAAAGAGGTGATGAACCAAATTTTCTCAATACTGCTTGGACTTTACAAGTCATTCGGGGCATTTTCATTTGGTTTTTATGTTTACTAATTAGTTTCCCCATTGCATTCTTTTATAATGATAACCGCTTGCAGTGGCTAATTCCTATTGTAGTCATCTCTTCAGTTATTGATGGATTTAGCTCAACTAGTATACACAGTCTCCATCGACGGATGGAACTAGGCAAACTTTCCCTATACGAATTAATACTACAAGCTGCTTATTTATCTACATTAATTTTTGTAGTTTGGCTTTATCCAAATATCTGGGCATTAGCTTTTGGAACTTTAATTGCAGGGTTATATAGATTAGTTAGTAGCTATTGGTTAATTCCCAAATATTCTAATCACTTCGCATGGGATAAAGATGCTGCCAAAGAAATTTTATCCTTTGGGAAATGGATGTTTGTCGCATCAGGATTAATGTTTGCAGCCGAACAAGCTGATTATATCATCTTAGGGAAATTGCTTTCATTTGAAATGCTAGGAGTTTATATAATCGCTTATACACTAGCAAGTATACCGCGAGAAATTATTAAACAACTTAGTTACAAAGTTATTTTTCCTGCTATTTCCAAACAAGCTCACTTACCAAGAGATATTTTGCGAGGAAAAATTCTTTCTCAAAGAAAACTAATATTATTAGGATTTGCAATTTTCTTAGCAGCACTAGTTACCACTGGAGATTTAATTGTGACTACATTATATGACAAAAGATATTCTGCGGCTGGTTGGATGATGCCAATTTTATGCTGTGGAATGTGGTTCTCTCTGCTTTTCTACACCATTAGTCCTGCTTTATTAGCACTTAGCAAACCCTTATACTCTGCCCAAAGTAATTTTGCTCGATTTGCCATCATTACCCTAGCAATGCCCCTAGCATATCAAAGATTTGGTGTTGTCGGTGCAGTCGTTATTATCGCATTCAGCGATTTACCATTATACCTAACCAATCTTTATGGACTATGGCAGGAAAAACTCTTTTGTTTTACCCAAGATATTCAAGTAACATCCTTCTTTATTGCCGCTCTTATTTTGTTCCTTACAATTCGCAATAACTTGGGATTTGGATTTCCAATACAGCAATTAATGTAGCAAATCAGATAGTAACCCTAATTCTGTTTGAAAATAGTTGAATATTAGTAAATTTGCTAGAACCTGCTATTTCAACACTTTAGCGACTGTAACCCATTCTAGTTTGCGATCGACCTGACAACCAGTCTTATACATACCGCTTGTTTGCATTTAATTTTTGCTAATAAAACATTATGAAATATTCAACAAAAGCAAAATCAATCAAATCAAACCCCCCAAAAGTAAATATCTGCGGCATCCAGGTAGATAAATACTCATTTGATGAGGTTGTAGAACGAATAATAAATCACGCACTTGCAAAAAAATCTCCCAAGTATGTCGTGACACCGAATGCACAGCATATCGTCACCCTACAAAAAGATTATCTTTTCCGCGAAATTTATCAAAACGCTTTTCTGACAGTACCAGATGGAGTTCCCCTACTTTGGGCTGCGAAATTATTCAATACGCCACTTTCCGAGCGAGTTACCGGAATAGACTTATTCGAGCGTTTATGCCAAAGCAGCGCTGAAACTGGACTAAAAATATTTCTCTTAGGTGGTCGTCCAGGAGCTGCCCAAAAAGCTGCTGATACATTGAAAAAAAGACACCCCAACATTCAAATAGTTGGCACTTATTGCCCAATCTACGGCTTTGAGTCTGACCAGTTAGAACTAGAAAAAATTAACTCTGCGATTTTATCTACCAAACCAGATATTCTTTTGTCGGTTTAGGAGCTCCCAAACAAGAATATTGGATGTACAAAAATTATCAAAATTTGAATGTACCCATCTCCCTCGG
>JAAUPE010000024.1 GCA_012034595.1 Calothrix sp. CSU_2_0
CCCAAAGGTTCCCCATTAATGATTTTCTCAATGTTACCGGGATATTTCCCTTCAGTAATCACAGTGCGAACTCCCGCAGCTACAGCGATACGTGCTGCCGATATTTTCGTCACCATTCCCCCTGTTCCCCATTGCGAACCCTGGGAACCTGTTTGTACCTGCATTTTAGTCAGTTCTTTGATGCTACTAACTAAAGCGATGGGTTTAGCATCGGGAACCGATCGCGGATCGGCAGAATATAATCTATCTACGTCGGTCATTAAGAATAACCAGTTTGCTTCGACTAAACTAGCAACTAAAGCTGAAAGCGTATCATTATCCCCAAATTTGAGTTCTTCAACAGCGACGGTATCGTTTTCGTTAACAATGGGGATGACACCGAGTTCTAGCAATTCCCTAAAGGTATTGTAAACATTCAAATAGTGATTGCGCTGTACTAAGTCGCTACGGGTTAGCAAGACTTGAGCGATGGGTTGTTGGAGGGTTGTAAATAAGTCGTCATAAACACGCATTAATCTTCCCTGTCCAACTGCTGCAACTGCTTGTTTGAGGGCAATATTTTTTGGTCTTTCTGTTAACCCCAATCTCGCACAACCGACTCCCACAGCACCAGAGGATACTAAAATTACCCGATGTCCCAACCGTCGCAGATGGGAAAGTGTTTCCGCAAGAGATGCGATCGCAGATAATGCCAGTAATCCGCTTTCTGCTTGGGTAAGACTGGAAGTTCCAATTTTAACGACGATAGTCTGCATTAAAAGGAGTTAGGAGTTAGGAGTTAGGAATCAGGAGTTAGGAATCAGGAGTTAGGAATCAGGAGTTAGGAATCAGGAGTTAGGAATCAGGAGTTAGGAATTAGGAATTAGGAGTTAGGAGTTATGAATTCGGGATTTTAACCACAGATACTAACTTAAGATATTAACTTAACCATCCCTAAATCTTAACTATAAAACAGTAAAGCGCCGCTTCCTCTATATAGTGAGGAATGACGCTTTACAAAATTTATATTGATTTATTATCGTTAGGGTATTTAATTTGTCTACCCCATCTTATTAATTTTATAATCTCCGATTTTTGTTCATAACAAACAGTTTTTAATTATTTCTTTAGATTTCATCTTTTAAACGTTTACGAATCTTTGTCAACTTTTGTAAACCTATGTTTTTTTGGCTTAATAGTCGCTCCCAAGACTTCGGAAATCCAGACTTCAAAGTTACGAATAGGGTGCGATCGCATTGCCACATCAGTATGTACGATGGGTTCTACAAGAATTGTAAACATCTCTAAACGATTACCAGCTAGGACATCGGTAAATAATCTGTCACCTACCATCCCCACTTGATTCGCTGGTAAATCCATTTGTTCCAAAGCTGCACGAATTTTACGACGGGATGGTTTGGCTGCACCAAGGTAGTAAGGTAAATCGAGGGAACGGGCAATATTACCAATTCGAGCTTCGCTGATGTTGTTACTAACTAGCCACAGCGATACAACTTGACGCATTTCCTGAACCCAGTTTTGCAATTCGGATGAAGCATCTATTGCATTAAAAGGTACTAAAGTTTCGTCAACATCCAGCACCAATCCTTTGAGTTCATATTGTTTGACAATATCGGGACTAAGATTCAAAATCGAGGATTCTAAAATTAAGTCAGGTTGTAAGAGTTCGTTCCAGTTCATCTTTAAATAATTAGGAATTAGGAATTAGGAATTAGGAATTAGGAGTTAAGAATTAGGAATTACGAATTAGGAATTGGAAATAAAAAACATAAATCATTTATAACTCATAACTTCTAACTCCTAACTCCTAACTCTATTATTTTTGCCTTTCCTGACGGATTTTTACAACTGCTGCTTCATGTTCTTGAAGAGTGCGACTGAAAACATGCGTACCATCATACCGAGCAACGAAGTATAAATATTCTGTACTTTCTGGATTCAATACTGCCTTTAAACTTGCCAATCCTGGTGCTGCGATAGGTGTAGGTGGTAATCCTGGAGTTGCATAGGTATTATAAGGTGATGCTTTTCTTACCTGTGCAAATGTTAGAGGTTTGTCGGGAGTTTGACGAATCCCAAAAGCATATTCAACAGTCGGATCGCTTTCTAACTTCATCCCTTTTTTTAATCTAGAGACAAATACACCTGCAATGCGGGGACGTTCTTTTTGGACAACGGCTTCTTTTTCCACAATGCTAGCAAGTGTCACCCATTGTTTGAGGGAAAATTTAGGTTGATTTGCTTCTTGGTTTTGATGTTTTCGATATACAGGTAATGCTGTTTTCTCGAAACGTTCTAACATTAACTGCACAATATCTTGCGGAGTAATACTTTCTTTAGGTACTTGATATGTTTCTGGGAATAAAAAACCTTCAAGAAAAGGAATATCAGCAGGCAACCAAGGATATTTTTGGCGATCGATTTGGCTGGCAGCATTGAGAAAAGCTTGAGCAGAAAACCAGGCTTTTTCTTTTTGAAAATAATCTGCCATTTGTCGTAAAGACCAACCTTCGGGAATAGTAAAACTAATTTGTATTACTTTACCATCCCAAATCGTTTGGGCGATTTCATTTAAAGGCTGATTCGCAGACAGTTTGTATGTACCAGCTTGAAAACCACCATTTGATTTTTGCCAAGAAAAATATCTCGCAAGTAAATTCCAAGCAATTTTTGAACGAATTAATCCTGCTTGTTCTAATTTAGTACCGATTTGCTGTGTCGCTGTACCAGGAGGAATTTGGATTTGTTGGGGTTTTGCTGCATTTACTTGCACTGGAGAAATAGCCCAATTCCACCATAACCATCCAGAAGCTCCAAAAATTGCCAAGAATAAAGGCAGCAAGCTAAATAAAAATAACTGCTGCCAACCTTTTTGTTGACGATTCATGAAATAGTAATTGGGTATTGGTTAATCGTTAATAGATATTGGTTAATCGTTATTAGTTAATGGTTATTTCCTGATAGAGGGTGTTTAATCAAAACTTCAGAGGGCTAGATAGATAGAAGTTATCGTTAAAAGTTAATTATTAACTCGTACTATTAACTACCAATCAATAACCACTAATGAACAAATAACTATTTAACTATTAACTCCTAATTATCAACTCCTAACTATTATTATTCCACTTCGTTAAACAATTGTTCTTCTAAAAGTGGTTGGACTTTGCGGAACTCTTCAGGGGAAAGAAGTTCTGGTTGACCAGTTTTGGTAAACCGTGCAAAAAATAATAAAGGGTCAAGGGGCGTGTAAATTGCGTATTCTTGTTCTTCGTGATAGAAAGTGGCAAGCAATTGCAATTGTTCGGGTTCTAAATCTGCGTCTTCGTCTTCAATTTCTAAAGTGAAGAGTTCTGATTCTTCTACGGGTGGTAATTCTCCTCCCACCGTGAGAGCGTATGCAGTATTTTTGAGGTTCAAATTCTGTTCCGAGAGTACAGCTTGTGCCGTCGGAAAAATCTCTTCGACGATCGCATCATCTTCTACCAAGATAGCTTCTTCTTCCTCATCGTCGCCTTGCCAAGCAAAGATTTCCACTGGAGAATCTACAGGAAGAAGTAGAACGTACTCTTGCCCTTCCACCGAAAGCGAATGCTCGACATAACATTCAAGCGATCGCCCTTGTTCATCTGTTAACGTGATGGAACCAGCTTGAGCTTTATCATTGTCTTCGGGAAGTTGTGAGGAATACATAGCCGACATATACGAGTATATTAACTACCAGCAACTGCAAAAACTGCTTAACTGTTTTATTAACAGGCAATCTCAATTAAATCGAAGTCTAGCTGGCTATTAAACTTCAGAATATCATGCCGAGTCGGTTGGTGGTTGCTTATTGTAAATTTGGGGATTGGGGATTGGGGATTGGACACTGGGAATTGAAAATTACCTATTGTCCCTACTTGTTAACCCTTCTGGTGTCAAGCCATTGTTGTAAAATTAATGCTGCGGCTTTGCGATCGATTAATCCTTTATGGCGCGATGGAGAGCGATTCTCGCTAATTAGCATTTGTTCGGCTTGATATGAAGTCAAGCGCTCATCCATATATTCAATCGGCAATTTGAGAATTTTGGCGATGCGATTTGCAAATTTTTGGACATGTTTGGCTTGGAAACCCAATGAACCATCCATATTGTAAGGCAAACCCACCACTAAAACGCTGACTTCGCGTTGGTTTATCAATTGACGTAATTGCTCGACATCCTCCTCAAATCGAGTGCGTTGAATTGTAGTTATGCCACTGGCGATTAATCCAGTGCGATCGCATCCAGCTACCCCAATCCGCTTGCTGCCAACATCCAAACCTAAGGCAGAAATGTATTTAGACTGGGGAATGGAATCTGGGATTGGAGATTGGGAAATTAAACTATCATTGGCTTTTTCAGCTTTTTGATTTTCGATGTCCAATGCCCCATACCCTATGCCCATTTCCCCTTTTTTGCCCACCTTATTTGTCCTTATCGGCATCGGATTCACATTGACCTGATGATTCTACGCTACCGTTATTTGTGAAAAATGCTACAGAATCTTTAGAAGTATTATTTTTGGCGTTCTTTTTGACGATTCTGTCGGTTTGTGAATGCTTGTCTTGTTGACCCCAAGACATTCCCCCAGGTATGGGTTTACGTGCTGGTTGCAGCCCTTGAAGGACTTCCGGTAGTTGAATTCCTTCTAAGGAAACAAACTTCGATTCACGGACTTTGTGCCACACCGAACGGGACATAATCAAAGTATGCTCGACGCGACTAGCTCCAATCCGCTCCAAATATTCTTCTCCTTCAGGTAAATAATCGGCTGAAGCCAAATGTAAACCTTGTTGGGGAAAATCTTGGGCAATGCGGGCTAACTGGGACAACAATTCTGGATACAACCAAGTGTAAGCTGGATGCACCGTCAATGTCGCCACATGAGGTTCTTGCCCTTTCCTGTCTAATTTAATTTGAAAGTAGCCGATCGCAGCTTTGCGCTGTGGTTCAAATACATAACCACTGACAATCTCGGTTTTATTTCGCCACTGCTTTACCGCATCGGCTAAACCTTCCAACAAACCCGTTTTAAAGTCGCAGGTTTGGCGATCGAATACTTGCCGCACTAAGGGAGGCATGGACGCTGTATCTAATTGATACAACAATTGTGCATCAGCATTACTTACAGGCAATAAATTTGGTAAATCTGGCTCTGACTGTGCCAAATCCGCCAATAATTGCGGGTTGATTTCCCAATAAGTAATTTCTGCCAGTTTTTGGAAGCCGTTGCGACGGTATAAAGCTAACGCATCAGCATCGTTAATATTGACTTCGAGTATCCAAGTTCGTGCTTCCAAGATTGACTCAAAGCAATAACGTAGTAACTGCGAACCAATTCCCAAGCGATCGCTACCACGTTCGAGTAATACTTTATCAACACGCCAAGTACTACCCGTGCGATTGAAAGGCGAAACTTGAACCATCCCCAGTAGTATGCGTCCTTGTTCGGCGACATAGCCACAAAAGCGATATTTTAGGGGATTGGGGAACCAACTCAAAAATTTCAGTAGTCCATACCAGCGTCGCAGCCATTGCATCTGCTTGATACCATCACTCTCTCCCTTTGGAGTGAGGGCTGCGAATGATTCGTTTGTTAAGCGTTCAATACCGTCTAAATCGCGATACTGTACTGGTCGGATGACCACGCCAAGGTTTTGAGATAATAATGAATTCATTTTCATTCGAGCCGCCATTCAGCTATTAGGGGACAGAGAACAGTGGACAGTGCTGGACTAATTTTAACGGTTGCGATCGCGATACTCTTCCGGTCGCTTTTCTTATATTAATGGTCAGTAATGGCAACCAGGATATTGTATCGGAGCCATAGGGATGATTTAGATAACTAATTTGATAACTAAGTTTAATGCTTGAAAGAGTGAAAAAGCAGACCTTGTGGCAACAAATTTAATGTTGACCCCATCAGGTCTGCCCCTATTGTATTTTAAATTTAGTTAAATTTTATATCTATATTTATATAACTTGCCGAGATATCTGCTTTTCAAATGTTGCTTGTGTTTCGTGCAACAATTCCTCGCGGCTATCTTGGCTTTTGGGTTTGAAGGATGGAACTAGATTGCGGGCTTGTAGGGTCATATGGAACTGCAAATGGGCTACATAGTCGCTGAAGTCTTCTTGTACCGCATCTTTGCCCTTGTGGAAATTAGATTCCGTCGCCACTGTGTTCTCCTTGGTTAATTAATCTTGAGATGTTGATTAACATTACCAAAACTTATCACGTTGCTTTAGTTTTGTTCTGATTTCGCAATGAACTTTAACCAATAGACATCTCCGAAAATTAATTATGGGTTTCCCAGAATCCTTGTAGAGACTTAGCAATGCTACGTCTCTACGTCTTTTCCGGAGATATCTAATGGGATGTTGACCCACTGAGTGCAAGCAAACGTATCCAAAATCCAAAATCGATTAAGTGGTTTGCTCGTTAATCCAATCTTTTAAAATCGGATTAACAATCTCCGGTGCTTCATCCTGGGGACAATGACCAACACCTTCGAGGGGGATAAACTTCAAAACTTGGGGATACTCAGCAAATTCTCGACCTAATTCGATCGGTTCCCAAGGGTCTGCTGCACCCC
This sequence comes from Calothrix sp. CSU_2_0, assembly GCA_012034595.1. Lineage (GTDB taxonomy): Bacteria > Cyanobacteriota > Cyanobacteriia > Cyanobacteriales > Nostocaceae > Brunnivagina. The sequence goes on from JAAUPE010000024.1 coordinate 6,618, forward strand.
AGAGTATAATTGTCGAACAAGGTAACTTGGGAAATAAATCTTCAGGTAAAGGACCGCTCGAATAAGCTGTAAATGCTAAAAATACAGCAACAGCCCCAACATCCGTAGCTGGAGCCATCAAAATATCAACTAATTCGTCGGTAACAGCCTCATGATTCGCGTAAGCTTGCAATAAAATCTTGCGTACTGTCTTCGGTTTAGCAATTTGCTTAAAAAAGAAATTTCCCACAGATGGAATAGCTAATATCTTTTGTAATAATGGCGCACCTGAGCGACGATACCAAGGTAAAGTTGCTCGTTTGCGATCGTGCAACAACCGTAGCGAACAATTCAATAAAGCAATTCCACGGGAAATATCTGGATTATCTACAGCCGCTTGCATTGCGACAATACAACCGATCGAATTCCCCACCAAAAAAACAGGTTCCCCGATGACTTCGCGACAAAAATCAGCTATTTGTTGTCCCCAAGTATCGAACGTATAAGCCATTTCATCATTTGGTTTTGGCTTGGCAGAACCACCAAACCCAATCAAATCGATCGCAAAAACACGATTATTTTCTGCCAGTGCGGGAATATTTTTTCGCCAATGCCACCAAGATGCACCAAAACCATGTATAAAAATAACCGCAGGTCCAGTGCTACCTTGAGTTTGATAGCAAATGGGAAAACCTCGCCAAATCCAGGTTTGACATGAGGAAAGTGTTGGAGTTGAGGCAGATACGGTCATGATTGATGAATTACTAATACAGGTATATAAGTTTTAATTTATATCAATAACTGTTTGCACTACGTCCTTGAGATTAAGCTTCGCGATCGCTTCTCTAAGACTCCAGCCGACTCAATCATCATCGCGATCGCGATATAAATTCTGCAATTCTTGTAACTGGGTTCTGCGAGACTTTTGCCGATATTTTTTCGTTTCCAGCTTGGGTTCGTACCCACTTTTGCCTTTGCCCTTAGTTTTTAACTTCATTGTCGATTCTGGGTCAGCTTGGTGATGAAGTTGAGTTTGCCGAATAATGGCTTCCTCCAAAAATAGCAAATAATGCTCGTAACGTTCCCAATTTCCCCTGACCACACAATCAGGCTCATCTCGATGCGAACAATCACCAAACCGACAATTAGCATTAGCTAACCTTTGTCTTGCTTCCGGGAAATAATAAGCCAAATCTTCGGGATGACAATCTAAATCGGGTTGATTGAAACCCGGAGTATCCGCAAGCAAACCAGCACTGGGTAATTCAAATAACTGCACGTGACGGGTAGTATGACGACCTCTAGCCAACTTCCCCGATACTTCATTTACACGTAAATTTGCGCCCGGAATCAATGTATTAATTAAACTTGATTTCCCAACGCCCGAAGCACCCGCCAATACTGTAATTTTATCTTTTAGCTGACTGTAGATAAAATCGATATTTATATTTTTATAAGTACTGATAAAAAGAGGCTGATAACCCCAACCAGATAGACGCTGCTTAATTTCATCCCGTTCAACCGTAGAAATTAAATCGCATTTATTTAGACACAAAACCACATCCAAACCTGTAGACTCAGCCTTAAGCAAAAAACGGCTGAGTTGATAAGGCTCCAAAGGTGGATCGGCAACAGCAAACACCAAGAGAATTTGATTTACATTTGCGATCGCAGGACGGTCTAATTCGCTGTGACGTGGAATTACTTCGGAAATAGCACCCCTTCCCCCAGCCCAATCGGCTTCGTCAACAATAACGCGATCGCCTACCATTACCTGTTGACCGATTTTCTTTAATCGAGTTCTGCGGGTACAAAGGAGCATGGGGGAAGCAAGAGATAAAAATTTTCCCTTGTCCCGATCTGCTTCTACATCAAGGTGAACTTGATAAAAATTCGCCTGTACGGCAACAACCGTACCAAACAACTGTCCGTTAGCAACGAAATCTTCTGTTTCCATTAGGCACTAACCGGACGACGAACCAATAACGAAAAATAGTCGGAACAGTCAGTAATCTGTTCGACTTTGTAACCAGCCATTGTTAAACTGTCGGGAACCTGCTCAATTGGTTCACCAGGGTCAAGCCAAACTTCTAGCAAACTGCCATTCGTCATTTTCTCCAAGTATAATTTCGTTCGCACAAAATTAATCGGACAGGGAGTACCGCGTAAATCCAATTGAGCATCGGGAGATAAAAAGGGAGATACACTCATCGTTGGTGGAAAAAATTTCCCAAGAATCCTTCAAGACCGCCTTTACCAGTGCGTTCTCCTCTTATCTTAGCTAGTTCTTCGAGTAATTTTCTCTCTTCAGGGGTTAACTTTGTCGGATTCGGGATATCGATTAGTACAGTTACTAACTGGTCACCGCGACTGACGGGATTGCCCAATTTGGGGACACCATGATTTTCGAGTGGAAATACCGTATAGGGTTGGGTTCCCGGTAAAATCGTCATTTCTTCGGGTCCATCCACAGTATTTACCTGCAATCGACAGCCCAAAATCGCTTGGAGATAGCTAATAGTGATAGTCGAACGAATATTCAGGTCTTCCCGTTGGAATTCTTTATCTTCATTAACCGTTAGCTGGACGTATAAATCCCCAGCCGGACCACCCCGTTGTCCAGCATCACCCTCCCCAGGTATCCGCAGACGCAAGCCGTCATAGACTCCTGCCGGAATTGTTATTTTTAGTTGTTTAGCAACTTGATTGGTGCCTTTACCGTTACAGGCATCGCATTTATCTTCGATTACCATCCCTGTTCCATTACAGGTTGGACAAGTTGATACTTGGGTAAAACTACCAAAAGGCGTTCTCGTCACCCGTCGAACCTGTCCGCTACCAGTACATGTGGAACATGTACGCGGACGAGTACCTGGTTTAGCTCCCGTACCGCTACAAACTTCGCAAGTTTCCAAATGGGCAATGCGAATTTGCTTTTCGCCACCAAATACAGCTTCCCGGAAATCCAATTTGAGGTCGAGTTGGAGGTCATCACCGCGTACTGGTCCGCTACGACGACGTTGTTGTGTTTGACCCCCCATCCCACCGCCAGCAAAGCCACTGAAAATACTTTCAAAGATATCAGCAAAACCTCCCATATCGCCGACATCTTGGAAACCAACACCAGCTCCTGCATTGACACCATCAGGACCGAAGCGATCGTAACGAGCGCGAACTTCCGGCTCCGAAAGTACTTCATAAGCATGATTTATTTCTTTAAAACGCTCCTCCGCGCCCGGTTCTTTGTTCACATCTGGGTGATACTTCCGGGCTAAACGACGGTAAGCGCTTTTGATTTCGTCTTTGTCGGCATCGCGAGCGACACCTAGAATTTCATAATAATCACGAGCCATAGAGTATTTAAAGATGAGGGTTAGAGGGTAGAAGAGCTATGTTTATCTAAGACAGAAGGCAAGAGTTAAGTTTTATTAATAGTAAATTTTACCTTTTACCTTTTACAACGATCGCAAATAAATAATATAGAAAAAGTCAGCTATCTCTTTTACAATTGTGCTACCTAGTAGGCAAAACCTCAGCCTAAGAAGCAGAACGGCTAGCCGCACCGATTAGGTGTGGAAAACCGCCAATAGATCGGGTACAGGGTAGCATTTTGTTCTGAGCGCCTATATGAGCATTGAGATTTATTGAGATTTATTGAGAAAACATAATTTGCGATCGCTATATAAACATAACATTGCCGAGACTCGAAAGCCTCGGCAATGTTATCTGTCCGACAAAATTCAGTAGAGACGACCCGATGGGTCGTCTATATTAGATTGTCCATATTAGGTTGTCCATATTAGGTCGTCCATATAAAAAAGTAAAAATTAATCAATCGCCTCATAATCAGCTTGTAAACTACCCTCATCTTCAAAATCAAAATTGAACTGAGGTGTAATATCTCCATTAATACTACCGCCGGAACTGATAGAACTATCAGCAATATCAACAACCTCACCAGGCTGGCTGTTCGCACGATTGTAAACTTCAGCACCCAGGGCAAACAGTGTCTGCTGGAAATCATCTAAACGCTGCTTAAATTCATCAATCGAGACGTTTGTATTAGCCATCGCAGCTTGTAGTAACGAAACTTTTTGCTCGACTTGAACTTTGATCGAATCGCTGACCAAATTACCATTATCTTTGAGAGTTGACTCATAACTGTGTAGCAAATTGTCAGCTTGGTTCTTCAATGCAACCAATTCAATTCGCTTTTTATCTTCTTCAGCAAAAGCATCAGCTTCAAGGCGCATTTTTTCGACTTCGCTAGCACTCAAACCACCTGTATTAGTGATGCGAACGCTTTGCTCCCTACCAGTACCTTTATCCTGTGCCCCTACTTGAAGAATACCATTGACATCGATTTCAAACGATACTTCGACTTGGGGTACTCCACGGGCTGCGGGGGGAATCCCTGTAAGTAAAAACTTACCAAGACTCTTATTATCGCGAGCCATTGCCCGTTCCCCTTGAAGAACGTGAATCTCCACCGATGTTTGCCCATCGATCGCAGTTGAGAACACTTGAGACTTGCTAGTGGGAATTGTGGTGTTGCGCTCGATAATTTTGGTAAAAACTTCACCCAAAGTTTCAATACCCAATGAAAGTGGGGTGATATCCAGCAACAGCAAATTATCAACTTCACCACCCAAAACCCCAGCTTGAATTGCCGCACCGAGAGCCACAGCCTCATCGGGATTAATCGAGCGATCGGGGGCTTTGCCGTTAAAAAACTTCATTAAAGCATTTTGAACGGCAGGAATGCGAGTTGAACCACCTACCAAAATAATTTTGTCGATATTCTCAGGTTTAAGATCGGCATCTTTAAGCGCTTGTGCCATCGGTTCGACGGTAGCGGTGACTAAACTACTCGCTAACTCTTCAAATTTGGAGCGACTGAGTTCGGTTTCTAGGTGCTTAGGACCATTAGCATCAGCCGTGACAAATGGCAAATTAATTGAAGTACTGCCCATACTAGAAAGTTCGATTTTGGCTTTTTCGGCAGCTTCCCGTAAGCGTTGCAGCGCCATTTTATCCTGCGCTAAGTCAATTTTTTCCTGTTGTTTGAAAGCTTCAACCATCCATTCAACAATCACATTATCAAAATCATCGCCACCAAGGTGATTATTGCCACAGGTTGCTTTGACTTCAAACACCCCATCCCCCAACTGAAGGATAGATACGTCAAATGTCCCACCTCCAAGGTCAAAAACCAGAATTAACTGCTCTTGATCCTGCTTCTCCAAACCAAAAGCCAAAGCTGCTGCGGTTGGTTCATTAATAATCCGCAACACTTCCAAACCTGCGATCGTACCAGCATCTTTGGTAGCTTGACGTTGAGCATCGGTAAAATAAGCAGGTACGGTAATTACTGCTTGGCTGACAACTTCGCCCAAAAAATTCTCGGCATCCTGCTTAAGTTTTTGCAGAACCATCGCGGAGATTTCCTGGGGGGTGTAATTCCGTCCGCGAATTTGTACATCAACAGTATCATCGCGACCTTTAATGCATTGATAAGGAACCCGCGAATGTTCGGGTTGAGTATCTTCCCAACGGCGACCGATAAATCTTTTAATACTGTAAATAGTATTTTCTGCGTTTGTCACAGCTTGACGCTTTGCCAACTGTCCAACTAAACGTTCGCCGCCTTTACCAAATCCAATAATACTCGGTGTCGTTCTTCCACCTTCTGAATTTGCAATAACAATTGGTTGACCACCTTCTAAGACTGCGACGCAACTGTTAGTAGTGCCTAAGTCAATCCCAATAACTTTTCCCATAAAAAATATTCGGTATTTTTACTGATTTACTTACTAGAAGTTGTAGTTTCACCTCAGAGCATTGACCACAACTCATGTCGCAGGGTGCTGTTTAGTTTTAGATATACAGATTTAGATATACAGATTTAGACATACAGATTTAGACGTACAAATTTAGACATGGAAAAATTTCCGAGCTAAAATCTGCAAGTCCAGAATCTGCAAATATTGAACCCGTCTTGAAAAATTTGCCACAGAGGAAACTCTGCGAAAAAATTGTCGCAAAATCTAAAACTACATAGAGGTTAACTCAACTTCAATCACGATTTGGTACGGAGTATTTAGATTTGGGTAATTGGTGAGCCAGTGCTGTTGGAGTAGCTCTGCTCCGGGCTTGGACTAGTTTCCAGCCATCGGCGAACTCGAAGGTACAAGATATGAGCTAAAACTCAAACACTTTTGGTAACAAGAAGTCAGCGCCAAAGAAGTAATTGACATGACCAGCAAATGTTTATTACCAGCAAGCATCTAAGTAAAGATCGGTATTTTGGTAGCAACAAGTTACCACAGGCAATTTTGCCTGTGGTTGTCAACTAATTACTGACAATAAGTTTAGACGCTCACAGGAGGTTTTCCCCGTTGAGAAAGCTGTTCAACTATCTGCTGAACTCGACTGATTATCCGAAGAATCAGGCGTATCTTCCTTTGGAGCTGCGACTTTTACCATTGCATGGCGTAGCACGCGATCGCCCAAAAAATATCCGCGTACTAACTCTTCTAACACTGTTCCTTCAGGATGTTCATCCGTAGGTTCGCGCATAACTGCTTCATGAAGGTTTGGATCGAAGGGTTGACCTTCGGGACGCATCGGCGATACACCCAACCGTTTCAAGCAATCAACCAATTGCTTATAAACACTTTGGTAACTTTTATGAATCGCCAATTCCCCATCATCTTGGGGTTTAATGTGGGCACGTGCCCGCTCAAAATTATCAACAACTGGCAATAATTCTGTAATCGTATTTCGCTTTACTTGCGTGTCAAGGTCTTCCTTCTCCTTGGCAGTACGTTTGCGATAATTATCAAAATCCGCCACAATCCGCATGTATTGATTATTGGATTGTTCAACCTGAGATTTGAGCGATTCGATTTGCTGGGTGTCCTGAACTGAAACCTGGGAATCTTTACTTCCTGTCTCAGCAGCACCATTATCTGGATGAGATAGATTATTTGTATCCATTGTTACATTTACTGGAACAGCTTGCTCAGTCGCTTCGCTGCCAGATACATTTACATTCATTTCTGGGGAGTCGCTATTCATTACTTGCGTTACCTCTGTTAAGTCTCCTGATTGCTGAGTAATAGTATTTAGCAGTTTATTGTCGTCTACTATTGTGTACTGAATTTGGTGATAATTTACTTGGCTAATAGCTTCGAGCAATTGAATTGCTCTTATGCCACATCACCGTCATCTATTGTGACAAATCACGAACAAGTTAGCGTATGGCTTCAAGATCGGTTTTCCATAGAGTACAGCAGTGCGGGTTGCCGTAAAAGTACTTATTTGGGAATGGGGGATGGCGAATTGGGCATGGAGAAGAGTGAAGAAGGCTATGCCCATTGCCCATTCAGCAATTTTTAATATTTTCTTAGCAAAAATGAAAGTTATTGGTAGCAGCTTGGGAATACTTAAACCAGAGGTTTCGGCTACTCAACTATCGGATATATGACTTACTCGTCGTCACAACAAAGGCGCAGCACTGCTCTTACCACTAGGTCAGAGTTTTCGCCTTTCGGCAACAAACTGGTGCAATCTGGCTTTGTCGATAGCGAACAAATGCGGCAGGCTTTGATCGAAAGCCGCAAAACAGGCAGACCGCTAATCGATATTGTTGAATCTATGTCTGGACGGCAATTGTCGCCAGAATTACTCAGACTATATAAAAAACAACAACTTTTTGAATTAAAAATACTTTACGGGGTTGAGTCGCTCGATCCGGAAGTTAACGAAGTTGGTAATTCAATGGTGGGTAGTTTGATTGAAACTCTCATCCCGGCTGATATTTGTCGTCGCCATCATTTAGTACCGCTTGCACGGAATAATGACCAAAACCCACCTTCTGTACTGGTGGCAATGGTCGATCCAGATAATTTAGAAGCTTCTGACGACCTCAACCGTATTTTGCGTCCCCAAGGATTAGCACTACAACGCATGGTAATCACCCAAGAGGATTACCAGCAAGTGATTAATCTCTATTTAGATGAATTGGCAGTTAAGCAGAAACATATAGAGCAAGCCAAATTAACCGATATTAACCAGGATTTGGAAAATCTTGGCGACCTTGACTTAGCCGATGCTCCAGATGAAGCAGAAGCCGATTTAGGTTCGGCGATGAAGGGGGCAGAAGATGCACCGATTATCAATTTGGTGAACCGAATTCTGGCAAAAGCACTGCAAGAGAAGGTTTCAGATATTCACATTGAACCTCAAGAAGAAAATCTACGGATTCGCTTTCGTAAGGATGGTGTATTGCGCGAAGCATTCGACGCTTTACCGAAAAAGATTATTCCTGCGGTTACGGCTCGATTTAAAATTGTTGCCAGCTTAGATATTGCCGAGCGTCGATTGCCACAAGACGGACGGATTCGGCGGGTATTTGATGGACGTAAGGTTGACTTCCGGGTGAATACCTTACCTAGTCGTTATGGTGAAAAAGTTGTATTGCGGATTTTGGATAATTCCTCGACGCAACTAGGTTTGGATAAATTAATTACCGATCCGGAAACTTTGCAGATTGTCCAAGAGATGGTTAGCCGTCCTTTTGGCTTGATATTAGTCACAGGTCCAACGGGTTCGGGTAAAACAACATCGTTGTATTCTGCACTCTCGGAGAAAAATGACCCTGGAATCAATATTAGTACGGTGGAAGACCCGATTGAATACAGTTTGCCAGGGATTACCCAGGTACAGGTGATTCGTGAGAAAGGTTTAGACTTTGCGACTGCATTGCGGGCGTTTTTGCGACAAGACCCTGATGTATTACTGGTGGGGGAAACGCGAGATAAGGAAACGGCGAAAACAGCAATTGAAGCTGCATTAACCGGACACTTAGTCTTGACAACTTTACACACTAATGATGCACCTGGCGCGATCGCACGATTGGGTGAAATGGGTATTGAACCTTTTATGGTGTCCAGTTCGCTGATTGGTGTATTGGCACAACGTCTTGTTCGTCGTGTATGCGTTGACTGTCGTATTCCTTACACTCCAACACCACAAGAACTAGCTCGCTATGGAATGACTGCTTCTCAAGATGTGGGATTAACTCTTTATAAAGCAAATGCGTTAAGTAACGAGCAGATTCCATTGGCGAAGGCTAATAATACGCTTTGCCAAACCTGTGGGGGTGTTGGTTACAAAGGACGTTGTGGTGTCTATGAAGTTATGCGTGTTACTGAAAATCTGCAAACTCTCATTAATGGTGAAGCACCTACCGAACGCATTAAGGAAGTAGCTATTGAAGAAGGGATGAAAACCTTACTGGCATATAGTTTGGATTTGGTACGTGATGGTAGTACCACCCTCGAAGAAGTCGAGCGGGTAACTTTTACAGACACAGGTTTGGAAGCTGAACTCAAAGCTAAACGCAAGAGTGGTTTAACTTGTCGAACATGCAGCGCTCAACTCCAACCGGAATGGCTTGATTGTCCTTACTGTATGACACCGCGTTTTACTGATTAGTTAATGGTCATTAGTTATGAGTTATTAGTTGTTCGTTTTAACTACTAATTAATCATTATTTTAATCAGATTTGATTATTAATAAATTACTAATGACAAATCATACAGGTCAATAACAATTAAAGATTAGTAAAAAAGGAAAAAAATATGGATTACATGATTGAAGATTTGATGGAAGATATGATTGGGCAAGGCGGTTCAGATTTACATTTAACCGCAGGTTTGGCTCCTTATTTTCGTGTCAGTGGTAAACTCACTCCCCAAGAAAAATATGGTGTTTTGACAGTTGATAACTGCCAGAGACTAATTTTTAGTATGCTCAATAATACCCAACGCAAAACTTTGGAACAAACCTGGGAATTGGACTGTTCTTATGGTGTCAAGGGATTGGCGCGTTTTCGCGTTAACGTTTACAAAGACCGTGGTGCTTATGCTGCTTGTTTACGTGCGTTGAGTTCCAAAATTCCTAACTTTGAAAAATTAGGTTTACCAGATGTTGTTAAAGAGATGTCTGAAAAACCAAGAGGATTAATCTTGGTGACAGGACCAACTGGTTCGGGAAAAACAACAACTTTGGCGGCAATGATTGACTTAATTAATCGTACCCGTGCCGAACATATTTTGACGGTTGAAGACCCAATTGAATTTGTGTATGAGCCAATTAAGAGTTTGGTTCACCAACGCCAATTAGGTGAAGATACAAAGAGTTTTGCAAATGCACTAAAAGCGGCTTTACGTGAAGACCCAGATATTATTCTGGTGGGTGAAATGCGAGATTTGGAAACTATTTCTTTGGCAATCTCTGCGGCTGAAACTGGTCACTTGGTATTTGGAACGTTACACACAAGCTCTGCTGCACAGACGGTTGACCGGATTATTGACGTTTTCCCCCACGAAAAGCAAACTCAAGTTCGGGTGCAATTATCTAACTCCTTGGTAGCTGTATTTAGCCAAACTTTAGTACCTAAGAAAAGCCCAAAACCCGGTGAATATGGTCGGGTTATGGCACAAGAAATTATGGTAATTACCCCAGCTATTTCTAACTTGATTCGTGAAGGTAAAACATCACAAATTTACTCGGCAATTCAAACTGGTGGTAAGTTAGGAATGCAAACTTTAGAGACGGTTTTAGCTAATTTATATAAAGCTGGAACTATATCATTTGAAGCTGCAATGTCTAAAACTTCTAAACCAGATGAAATTCAACGTTTAATTGGTGGTGCGGCTCCACAGTCAGGTGCAAAAACTGCTGCCAGAGCGCATTAAATAAGTTAGAAGTTAGGAGTTAGGAGTTAAGAATTACAAATTAGGAGCCATTAATTAATCTTTTAGTTAATTTTTAATGACTCATTCTAACCTGTAGGAAATTCGTCTATATTCCTAATTTCTAATTTTTAATTAATAATTTATAACTTTTCATCATCCAAAATCTAAAATCTAAAATTTAAATTATGCCAAGTTTTGTTGCCCGTGTTAGGGATGCACAAGGACAATCTCGGACTGAAAAGATTGTTGCAGAATCACTTAAAGAAGCTCGCGTTAATCTCAGACAACAAGGTTTTGTAATTCAAGAACTCAAGCAAGCACAAGCTTTTGATTTAAAATCAGCGCTTGACTTCCAAACACGATTTGCGAGTGTCTCTGTGAAAGATAAAGCTGTTTTCTCACGACAATTTGCTGCATTGGTGAATGCTGGTGTCGCTATTGTCAGAAGTTTAGGAGTATTATCAGAACAATGTACAAATCCGAAGTTAAAACAAGCTCTTTTAAGTATTAGTGCTGATGTTCAAAATGGTTTGAATCTTTCTGATGCAATGCGGAAACATCCTCAATGTTTTGATGGTTTGTATGTAAGTATGATCCAAGCTGGTGAGGTTGGTGGTGTATTAGATGACGTGCTTAACCGTTTGGCAAAACTATTAGAAGATGTTGCCCGTTTACAAAATCAGATTAAATCTGCATTATCCTATCCGGTGGTTGTTGGTTGTATTGCACTAGCAGTATTTCTCGGAATGACTATTTTCTTAATTCCAATTTTTGCTGGTATTTTTAAAGATTTAGGTACTACATTGCCACCTCTTACACAGTTTATGCTCGATTTAAGTAAGTTTCTTGTAACTTATTGGTGGACATTACCAATCATGTTCTTTGGCTTCACCTTTGCCTATAAAACTTACTATAAAACTGCTAATGGAAGAGAGAATATTGACCGTCTTTCGCTGAAAACTCCTTTGTTTGGCGACTTAATTCAAAAATCTGCGGTTGCTAAATTTAGTCGTACTTTTGGCTCTTTGACTCGTTCTGGTGTTCCGATTTTAACTTCCTTAGAAATTGTCCGCGATACCGCAGGAAATCAAATTATTGCTAATGCTGTCGATGCTGCAAAAGCGGAAGTTCAGCAAGGTGGTATGATTAGTTTTGCGCTACAAAAAGAAAAAGTTTTTCCTCCAATGGCTCTGCAAATGATTAGTATTGGCGAAGAAACTGGTGAAATTGATGCAATGTTGATGAAGGTTGCCGATTTTTATGAAGATGAAGTTGAGCAAACTGTAAAAGCTTTAACAAGTATTTTGGAACCTTTGATGATTGTGGTTATTGGGGGTATGGTTGCGACAATTCTTTTGTCAATGTATCTACCAATGTTTGCGGTATTTGAGAAATTGGGTTAGAAGCGAAAGTTATGAATGAGGAGTTATGAGTTAAGAGTAAGTAATAAAAATTTTAATTTATTCAATGCTCTTAACCTCTAATTTCAAAATTTCAACTTCTAACTCCTAACTTTAAACCCCTAACTTTAAAATATGCCTGTACAAAAATCTGATTATGAAGCTTGTTTAGCAGATTATAGCCATCATGAAGGCGCGATCGCACTTTTTAAGCAGTATCGTCCCTATCTGGAGATGATTCCTAGTCTACGTCGTCCTGATGAAAGTGTGATCGCTATTCCTTTACCGATTATTCGCATCCGCAAAAATGGTTTACCTCCAGAAGCAAATTCTTTACCTTGTGATGTCGCTGTTTTAATGTGCGATCCGGAGTGGAAAATTAAAACTGGTGCGGAAATTTTTATTTTTATTCACCGTCCACATGAGGATTTTTCGGATTTTTTGGGACGTTGGCGACATACACAAATTTTACTTGATAAAGATTATGAATGGTTGATGCCTCTACGTCATAGCCATATTTTGAGTGAGGGTACTAATACGAAATACCCGCTATTTGTGGTTTTTCCGGAAACATCAGCACTTATCAAACGGGGACTTTTAGGTGCAGAATTACCTTTTGTGATGCAAATACCGGAAATTTTTTCTGGTGAAGAAAGGTTAGAGGTTAAGGAAGAGAGATTGGGGTAAAGTGCGATAAGGGTATCTTGATTCTGGAGGTATATGGCACTTTAAAGAAATCTCTTTTTGTCTAAAACTTATATTCGAGTCTGTTTCCTATCCAATTTGGCAAGGGATATAACTGTATATGGGTTAATTTTGGATAAAATAAATTATTTTAACGACAGAAATTAAAATATTTAAATTCTAACATGGTTTAGTTAAGACGTTATAGAAGTCTTTGTTACGAACTGCCAAGACGCAAATAACACCAAGTAGAAGAACAAAAAATGCTTAACTGAATTGTATTGATTTAAATTCAATATTGTATGTGCTGGGTTATTTCACTAAATCCATAATATTTAATTTTGGATATTATAATAAATAGTCGAATTATCTTAATCTATTCAAATATCAATCGTCTTTTTAATTCCATCTATTCTTATAAAGAAATTCCAGAATATAAAATATACAAATTAGATATAGCCTTTATCGTTTGGATACAATAAAAATCAGGGCAAACAACTGTTTGTCCCTGCAATTCGTTGGGATAATTTATTTATTCGTGTTCCCTAACCGTAAACATACTAATAGTTATTCGTTGATGAATTTTAAATTACTGTAGTTTTTACGCAAGACATAAATGTATTTTTTTTTACAGTATGTATATTGTTAACTACACAATATTATGAACTTATCAGGCGAAATCAAGATTCTTTCCTTGGCAACAATAATAATCTCTTCGAGTTTATTATTGGGAAATTCTCAAGCATCTGCTGACACAATGAAAGTAAGTGGTCAAGAATATCCTCTTATGGATAGTATGGCTATAAACATCAATTTAAATGCTGTTGAAGCATCTCAAATGGCTTCTGGGAAATCTAGTTCGGGAATAGTTAAACCGTGCGATCGCGTCTCTACAAATGGTGGATATGAGTGTGTGACAGAATTATCTGGTGCAACTCAATACAGAAAAATTACGGAACAATTAATAGTTCCTTATAGACCATTTCTGGTTAGAGACAATCAAAGTCAAAAAGAAATGGTGGTTTATATTCCAATTAGAGTAAATTCAAATTAATAAATAAAGATAGGGTTCGTTAGCCTTAACTTAACGAACCCTAAAATTTTATTCTTTGAAGATATGCTATACCCATAGGAATTATTACCCCTATCGCAATCTTTAGTAGCGACTTTCAAGACATTGGCTACAATTAATAGTTATACTCCGAGTGGCTTAGAACTAGGCTTAATATACAACCCCTCTCCAAACCTCTCCCCGTCCACGGGGAGAGGTTTAATATGTATGTATTATTTCCAAAACAGTAGGATTTTAAACCGTTTTGAGTATAACAATTAACTAATACTAACAATTAATTATCTAACAAATTGTGGCATGATTTCGGCTGCGGTAAATATGCCATGAATACCACGTTTGTGAAGTTGGATTCCGGCTTTTAAATAACCAAATGCGGGACCACAAACGTTTGCTGCCATACTAGTTTCATCCCCCAATGTAAAAATATGGGTGGAAATTTTCCCTTCAAAGGTACGTCCAGTAATTTTGACGTTCGTACTTAGAGGCTTTTTCGGATTTCGTGTATCAACGACACCACCAACTGTAACGCGATCGCGATCGCATATTCCCGCTAATTCCAACATGACATCATCGGCATGTTCCATGTTCTCTAAGGTTAGGATGCCGTTGGTTTTATCTAACAGTGCTTCGACTTCGGCATCTGTCATTGCCCTGGCAGCTTCAACACTGTAACCTGGCATATGGGCGATGTCTTCGCGAATTGTGGCACGATACGCTTCCCAGTTGGCGATTCCCACACCAAAAGTAATCTCAACTTGATGTATTTCAGTGTAGCTTTGTGCGGCTAATGCTGCTGCTGCGGTTAACAAACCTGGTGTTGCTCCGCATCCTGTCATGTAGGTAATACCTGCCGCTTCCAGTTCTGCTTTCATTCCTAAAAGCTGTTCGACTGCGCTGGTACGTTTTATCGCGTCAACAAGTACCCCGCGCCAACCTAATTTGATAAACTGCTTGGCAACCGATGCAATAAAATCATTGGGAAGATTGGGTAATGCTAAAAAGTAGCCATCGACGGGACAACCACTAGCAATTAACTCCTCAATACTCTCAGTCGATATTTTTCCGTATGGCTCTAAATAGCCTAATGAACCTTGCGACTGATATGTAGTAATACATGATGAAGCATCTAATCCTTCGGCAGCATGAACGTAACCATTTTTATCTGCTGCTGCTACTAATCTCATTTCTTGTTTGGGTACGAGAACTCTGGCTGCTGCTTGCCCCAATCCCCCAAAACCTAATACTCCTACACGCATCGCTGCTGGCATATTTATCAAACCTTGCGCTTGCTCTGCACTTAATAGATCGAAATTGTGAAACTATCTTATCATCAAGCCATATCAAAACACATCCAATACATTACCCTTCATACCTTACGCATGTTTTCTCATTCACAAATATTTAGACCGAATCTATAGTAATGATAAATATTTTCAATAAATTTTGTCGCGATCGCCCAAAAAATAACGCTATAACCCCGACCTATTATAGCTTTTTAACTTTATTTATACTTACATTGCAAGTTCGTTTTCCAGCTTGACTAATCCCAAAGGTTAAGGGAAACTTACATATAGCTGATGTATTACCCAATAAAAGTAATAATTTTTGTAAAGATTCTGAGATATATATTTTGAGAGATGGAACATTAGTTAACAAATGACAAATTTGTACCTAATGTGTATGTTCAAACGGCTATGAATGTAGCTTTCTGGTAGAACAGTGCAATCCGAGCGTAATTATACGTAGTTGGCGTAAAAATGGAAACATTAGAGTTCATTATCTATCCAGATGGTCGAGTACAAGAGAAAGTCACCGGGATTATAGGTGCTTCCTGTGCTGAAGTAACTGCGGCAATTGAAGCACAGTTAGGACTAGTACTGAATCATGAGCCAACCTCGGAATTTTTTGCGACTCAGCAAGTGCAGCAATCTGCTGTAGCAAACGCGCAGACAAGTTTCAGCGATTGGTAAGTTTTTGCTTGATAGACTGCATCGATGAATTTTCCAGTCCGTTTAGTTTCACAACAATTACATTTCACAAAAATCACCAAATACCATGTCACATTTTAGCCAAATCAAAACCCAAATCCGTAACCTTGAATCTTTACAGGAAGCACTTACTGACTTAGGCATTGATTGGAAACCCGGACCTTGCCAAGTGCGGGGTTATCGCGGTCAAACTCATGATGCTGAGATTGCGATCGCCCAAGATAATGATTACGACATCGGCTTTCGCTGGAATGGCAAGGAATACGAACTAGTAGCCGATTTACAATACTGGCAACAGGATTTGTCGGTGGAAGGATTTTTGCGGAAGATTACCCAGCGTTATGCTTTCCAAACAGTGATGAAAGAAACTGCCCGTGTTGGCTTCCAAGTTGCCGAACAACAAAATAATGAAGATGGTTCGATTCGCTTGGTTGTACAGCGCTGGAGTGCTTAATCCCAATTCGTTTTTCCTCGCGATCGGCAAAGTTTAATCTCAAAGGAATATCGGGGGAAAACAATTGCAATATTTTGGAGAATTGGTGTAATGGCTGATTTTGTAATATCACCAACGGATGGAGATGATAACCGCTCTGGGTTTGAACCAGAATTAGGGGGTTTTTTACGTAATGCCCCTGGAAGGTCTGGTTTAGAGCCGGAATTGGGGGGAATGTTGCGCCAAAAAGGTGTTTATGTTGATGAGATTACCTGTATTGGCTGTAAGCATTGTGCCCACGTTGCCCGAAATACGTTTTACATCGAACCCGATTATGGGCGATCGCGTGTAATTCGTCAAGATGGCGACTCAGAAGATTTAATTCAAGAGGCGATCGATACCTGTCCAGTGGATTGTATCCATTGGGTGGATTATACCGAACTCAAAAATTTGGAAGACGATCGTAAATATCAAGTAGTTCCTGTTGCTGGCTATCCAGTGGAAGGGGCTGTAGCAGCTGCCCAGAAACGACGTAAAAAGCAGAAGGCAATCAATAGTAAAAAATCCCGTTATTAGCTATTAATTATTAGCTATTAAATAGTTAATTTGAATCGGATTAACGTTGATATTTACTTAGAAAAAGGGTTGTGGTAGCAGCCTTTTTTTATTTTAAAGGTTCATAAGGCTCAACTTTTGCTTCATCAATTCTGGCGTTGAAATATTTAAATTTGAAATACTCAGACTTGGAATACTTGGTTTGCAGTTAGATTGAATTTGATAAAAATTATAGATTGAACCGTTAAAAACCTGGTTAATTTAATTAACCAGGCTCAAAAAATACCAAGTATTGAAACTTTAATTAATCGTTTTCAGGGAAAGTTTGCACTTTACCATCAGGACTGAAAACAGCACGAATGCGTACAGCTTGACCGTTACGATTTGGAGATACAAAACGCTCGCCAATCAAAGGCATTCCCGTGCGATCGATATAAGTTCGGGCTGCGCTTCCTAAGGGCATAATCCGTTCGATTGTGCCATCAACACCAACTAATAAGCTATACTCCAAACTTTGCTTTAGCCCTGCGGGAGGTTGCCAACGGCTTCGCAGGGCAGTTCTGGCTTCTGCTACTTGAGGTGTGTCGAAGATAGTGCCGCTTTGATTATTGGGACGATTGTTATTGCTGCTATTACTGCTAGTGCGGTTGGCATTGCTTGCAGTAGTCACCTGACCAGAATTATTTCGAGCATCGCGGAGTCTATCAATTAATTGCGAAGCATCATTAACATTCGTAGGGGAATTTATTTGAGTTTGCGAACGATTGCGAGGGTTTGCAGGCTTTGGTTCTGTTGATAATGGTGGTAGTGCCGAAATTGCTGGGGGTAATTTACTCACAGGTAAACGACTACTTGCTGAACCTGTAATTCCAGTTTTGGGAGATGTTGCGGTGCGACTCTGACTAATATTAGGTTGAAGTCCAATCGAAGGAGGAAGCGAGGGTGGTGTCAGAGGGAAGTTACTCGTTGCAATGTTAGGTAATTTTGGGTTTGCCGCTCCAGGTATTTTAAAAGCGCTTCCCGATGATGGTAGGGGTGTTGTTGAGAAGCCTAAATTAGAAGGATTGGCAGAAGAACCTTGTGGAACTGAAGAATTATTTAAATTTGCTGGTAGTTGAGCGATCGCACCTGGATTGACACCTGGATTGACACCTGGAGACACTTGTGAATTGGGAGCAATTACCCCTGCTGTAGCTTGTGGAGTGGGAAGCCCGCTAGCGTTAGGGATTGGTAAATTTGCGGCTCCTGGTGGTGGTGTGGGTAATCCGAGAGAGGGAAAACTCTCTTGTGCCGATAAATTAGGTAAAGGGGTTGTTAATGTCTCTGAAGCTGGTGTTTGGAGGGCGATATTTTCCTGTTCGGAAGTTGTTTTATTTGCTGTTTGCTGTTCTCTAGTGCGGTTTGCGTAATATAAGGTGAAAGGTGTTAAGCCTACTGCCATAGCCACAACTGCGGCAACAGGTGCCCAAGCCGGAATACCATTGGCGCTTCTTCTACGAGTTGTATTGAGATTGGGTAATGCCAATACGTCAGTGGAGTACTCGTCAAGGGCAGATGCTAAATCAAATAGTTGGAGTAGGCTGAGTTTTACCACTCCTCCAGGAATTTGGGGAGCTAATGAACCGAGAAACAAATTATGTGATAAGGCACTACTGGGTTCTATATAAATATCGCTTTTGGGATAAATTCTGGGTACTTCAGGATTAAATGGTTTTCCTACGGTACTTGTTGGCGATGAATTATTGTGGCTATCTTGTATCTCTGTGTCACTAATGGCTGAATTTTTGTTTCTTGATTCCGAATAGCTTTCCCCAAATTGCTCTGGAGATTTTTGTAAGAATTCCTTGACGTAATCTGTTACCACTGCACATAAGGCTTCGAGGCGATCGCGATCGCCTCTAATTGCGATCCTCTCTTCTTCTGGCAGTCGCGGATCGTCGAAACGAAGTTCAAAGCGTAGCTGCTTCAGAACTGATTTACCCATCCACTGCGACAAGGGCGAGTTTTGCGCCTTAACTTCCAGCGTACAAGTAGGAGGTGTATAGCGACGGATGACAGAATTTGATAGAGGCATAGCAGAAGGTGCAATGGGGGACAATTAATTTTGGATTTTGGATTTTGGATTTTGCGGAAAGTTTGTGGGGAAGGTTTCCTTCCACAAAACTTTTCAAGACGGATTTTTTGTTAGTGGTACAGTTCGGTGGCAATAAAGCTAACATACCCTTCAAAAAAGCTGCTTTGCGTCTATGAAATGGCTGAAAAGCTCATAGAACAATGTTTCTTTTGCCTTCTTGTAGTAGTTGCTTATTGGTTATTAGTTAATTTAGAGGAACTTATGCTTCAAATTCCCTATTAACTAACTATTATCCAATTAACAACCGACCAATCTAAAATCTAAAATCTAAAATCTAAAATTTGGTTGAGCGGTCGATAAGTGTTAGCCAAAGACGGCGATGACCACCTGGACCACTGTAAAAAAGTAAATCAACTAGCAATTTCAGCGCCAAGTGGGTTAATAAATCCGTCGAGATTTTTTCGTCTTCCTCCATCCGCTCTTGGTAGGTGTTGCAGAAAGCGTCAATGTAATCTCCAAGTAAGGCAGCTTGATGTGGTTCGCGGTTTGTTTCCGCCATTTGTTCCAACAAGCTGACTGCACGACGAATCAATTCTTGATGCTGTTTGGCAAGGTGGCAGATAATGAGAACAAGCGATCGCGCTTCTTCTACATCTAGTTTTTTCCGCCCTCCTTGCCCTTTACGTAATGGGTTCGACTGTCGTAGTCGCCATAGCGCCACACGGTCTGGCACTTTTGACTCTAAACCTAAATCGGTAGCAGCAGTGAGCATCGCTTCAGAGCCAATGCCAGTTAATGTTTCTAGCGCCAACAATACTAAATCCAACTGGGCTTTGATATTATCCCATTCTGTTAAGTCGGGAGTACCTATTTTGGTTAAGTCCTCCCACTGTGAAGTTGGATTGGGGGAATTGGCGGCAGGTTGCATAACTTTTAGCATAGGTGATCGGGCTGGTAGGGGCTGTTGCTGTTACCCATTTTGAAACCAGACTCTTGGCAGTTTCGATTGGTTTCCCACCCCGGTATGGTGCTGGATGTTGGGGAGTAAGTATTAGGAAGTTGGGATTGGGACTGGGAAGTAGGGTCAATTATTTCCCCTTTTCTCCTTTCTCTTTCACCCTTTCTCTTTGACCCTTACCCTCATTTTATCCATCAGCTTGTAGCCAAGCGTCGATAATTTCGAGTAATTCGGTAAACAGCATTTTATCTTTGTCTTACTCTAAGACGAAACCCATTTTGAATAAAGTACAGGCTTAAAGAATTATCCCGATTTTAACTAGTACTAATGGTCTAGTATTCTATGTAATCTATCAGCAAACGCCAATTTATACTGCAAATTTTGCGATCGCGTCAATGTCGAAAATCGGATTGCAAATTAAGTTTGAGCAAAGTGTTAGTGGCTAACAGCAATTACTTTCACTGATTTCAATACCTAATTTGTATATGCAAATGATGTCATTTTTGGCAACCCCTACTAGTGATAATTTTTGCTGTCTAAATTCTAATAAATGTAAACAATCGTAACACCACTACCACCATCGGCTTGGGCTGCGGCTTCAAATCGTTTCACCCTGGGGTATTGCCGCAAATATTCGTGGACACCTTCCCGCAGTTTGCCAGTACCATGCCCGTGAATCACCCAAATTGCTCCATTCGCTTCCGAAATTGCTTTATCTAAAATTATTTCCGAGTCAGCTACCCGTTTTCCGCGCAAATCGACGGTATTTTTGGAAGTACGAATCATTGGAGTATCAACAGGTTGGGTAACAGTTTGATTTTGCCCCCTGGTTTCGTTATCTTTTCGTCCCCGTGCCTTCTCAACAGGTTCGGGCTTCTTCCCATCAAGCGACTCAATATCTGCCAGCTTCACGGTCATTTTCATAATGCCAAAGCGAACGTTTAACTCCCCATCGTCATCGGGTGCAGTTATGACTTCCGCAGTTTGTCCTAACTTGGAGATACGAATGCGATCGCCTATTTTTGGCATGAATCCAGCAGGTTTTGCTTTTGCTTGCTGTTTCTGGATAAATTTCTCGGAAATCTGATTTAAATCAGTTGTGGCTTGTTGGGCATCTTGGGCAGTGGGAGTACCTTGTTGTAATCTACGAATTACTTGGGCGATTTCAGCTTTGGCTTGATGGATTGCTTGTTGGACTGCGATTTCTTGGGAGGCTTTGAGGGATTTTTCCCGTTCTTCCAAATTAGTCGCTTTGTCGGATACCTCTTTGTATAATTTTTCCGCTTGCTGCAATAACTTAGTTGCTTCTGCGGCTTTGGTTTCCTGGCGTTTGCGTTGCGCTTCCAAGCCAGCAATTACTTCGTTAACTTCATCATTTGCCCCACCCATTTCCTGTTTTGCAGCTTCGACGACTTCAGCATTCAAACCCAAACGACGGGCGATCGCAAGGGCATTGGAACGTCCGGGAATTCCCCACAGCAAGCGATAAGTTGGCGACAAAGTAGCCTCGTCAAATTCCACCGAAGCATTCTCAAACCGTTCATCTTGATACTTCAATGCCTTGAGTTCGCCAAAGTGGGTACTAGCCATTGTCAACAGCCCATTGTCGGCAAGATAACGTAGTAAAGAAATCGCTAAAGCACTTCCCTCAACTGGATCGGTTCCGGCTCCAACTTCGTCGAGAAGTATTAGGGATTGGGGATTGGGCACTGGGGATTGGGCACTGGGGATTGGGGATTGGGGAGAAACTTCTTGGTCTTCAATTTTACCCTCGTCATCTCGATTCCCCTGTTCCAGAGCATTTAAAATCCGACTAATTCGGCGAATATGTCCGGAAAATGTCGATAAACTTTGCTGAAGCGATTGTTCGTCCCCAATGTCAGCTAGTATTAAATCAAACCAAGGTAATTCAACGGGTTCGCGGGCAGGTACGAATAAACCGACCTTTGCCATTAAAGCAGCTAATGCCAGTGTCTTTAATGTCACCGTTTTTCCACCAGTATTCGGACCCGTAATCGTAACAACCCGAATTTCTGGCTGAATCAGCATATCGACAGGAATAACATCGTGTCCTTGTTCGTGTTGATTTTGCCACACCAACAACGGATGCCTTAATTGCCGCAAAGTAATCTTTTCGTTATTTTCGCGGTTAATAAACCGGGGAGGATTAGCTTTCAACCAGTAACTATAACGGGATTTTGCAGTAGCTAAATCTAAAGCTGTGACAATTGCTAAAAGTCTTTCTAAATCGGGTTTAACTGCGGCGACTTCCTCTGTTAATTTACGGCGAATTGCCTCGCTTTCCACTTCTTCGCGCCGAATTAGTTGCCGAAGTTGGTTGCCCATCGGCACTACAGAATTGGGTTCGATGTATAAAGTTACGCCACTTGTGGATGTGTCGTGAACGATACCAGGAATCACATCCTTATGGGAAGCTTTGACAGGAATTACAAAACGATCGCCCCGTTGGGTAATAATTTGTTCCTGTACCGCATTTGATTTCACATGCATAATGTTATGCAGCTTCTGGGTGATTTGGCTGCGTGACTTGCGTAATTCAGCGCGAATCTCACCCAATTTTTGACTAGCACGGTCAGCGACTTGTCCGCGTTCATCGATACAACGGTGAATTTCCTGCTCAATTTCGGGATAAGTTCGCAGTTCTGCCACCAATTCAATTAGAATTGTCAAATCTTCGTGGTTATCGATCGCACGTCGTAAATTCCTCGCACCAGCAAGAGTAGTTGCGATCGCGAGTAATTCATCTCCTGCCAAAATACCTTGGAGTTCCGCCCGTTCGAGGGCATCCCCAATATCTTGAATGCCATCAAAGGATAAACTGGAGGTGAGACGACTTTCGAGTTCGTAGACTTGTTTTGTTTGCGCTAGTAGCTGCTCACCTTCGGATTGCGAGCCAGGGATTTGCAGATGACGGGATGCGATCGCGCCTAATTTTGTTGCCGCAAAAGTAGACAAATGCAGGCACAGACGCGACCATTCGAGTAGTTCTAGGGTTTCAGATTGAATCAAGGGAATCAAAAAGGGAAATCTGAAGTTATGGTAACAATATTAGCGGTTTTGCTGCCTATATATGTGGGGATAATTTTATATGTAGGGATAATTTTATATGTAGGGATAATTTTTAACTAGGGCTGTCAGTGGTTAGGGGTCAGAAAGCAAATATTAATTATCTGTTGAACCAAAACTAATTTTTTTTGTTGATTTATTCTTCACTCAATTCAAAATTAACTCGTGCATAAATGTCATTAAAAGTCATTTCCAAATTAACTGAATCTAATTTCAAAATAGAGTTTTCACCTTCATATTCTTGAAAAATCCATTGTCCTTCACGCTGTTTTACATATTGCTCTACTGCAAAACTATATTGGTCAATTAATATATATTCTTGAAAACTAGGAATTGCACGATAATATTTGAACTTCTCGCTTTTGTCATAATTCTTAGTTGAATTGGATAAAACTTCTACAATTACTAAAGGATTTGTGACAATAGTTTTTCCACTTCCATAATATTCCGGCTCACCTTTTATAACAATCACATCGGGGTATGTATAGATACTATATTTGGCTATCCATAATTTGACATCATTTATGTATATATCATAGTTTTGACCCTCAATGGCATCAGGAAACTTCTTATAAAAATTTCCGGCAATTTTATTATGATTGGTAGTACCTCCGGGCATTAGTCTAATTTCTCCATATATATATTCATTTCTAAATTCACTTTGTTCCTCAAGTTCTAAATATTCTTCCGGGCTATAGTAGCGCTTTTCTGTTTGTAAGACCATTTTAATCACCTTTGTTGATAAGAGGGATTTTGCAATGAGTGAAATATGAATGTTCTAGACCCTTAAAAAAAACTATAAATTAATTTTTGATCAAGCTAAGTCGATTTGATTGGGTAAATTCATTTTAATTATTTGCCTTAATAAAATCAATTCTGGCATCAAGATTATTCCTATATTTAAATAGTTCAATTATATAGAGAATAGACTAGATAAGTATTTTGCAAAAATATATACATCGGGGATAGAGTTTTTACTTACATATGAACAATAATTGAATCACGAGTGATTTCAATATAGAAGTGATTATTAAATAATTCTGCTAAGGATTGCAAATTCGCTGTGAATAATGTTTCTAGCTCTAAGTTGTTAATATTCCCTGTTGTAATTAGTAGTAATTTGTAAGGTTCTTTAATCGTTAAAAAAGAATTTAAAAAATCAGAATCCTTGGTAATTACTACACGATTATCCCTCATTGAGATGGCATTAATTTCTGTATCTGATGTTGCATTTTTATTGGGTAAATCTTTTGTATGGATTGTGTCGTAACCCGCAGATTCTAGGAATCGAGCGAGTCGAACAGGTAATTGAGCATCAACAATAAATTTCATGAAGCAATTTTATATATGCTTTTAACTTGGCTAAGACGAACGGCAAATTGCAGAGAGGCAAGAATATCTTCCCGTTCTAAATCGTCATAATCTGCTAAAATTTCATCCATTGTCATGCCAGAGCTAAGTAATTCGAGAATCAATTCTACAGGATAGCGAAGTCCCCTAATACAGGGCTTGCCGTGGCAAATATCAGGATTATAGGTAATGCGTTGTAAGAGGTTACTGCTCATATTGTTGTTTTTGACAAAGCTTACACTTTTTTGGATAATCTAGATTCACTAATTCTTCAACTAGCTGAAAATGTTGTTTGATGGTCAAAAATCAATCCTACGGATTATCTTATGTTGCTGATTAATCTTTGATAAAACCAGGTCGATTTGATTGGGTAAACTGTAGTATCTCTTCTAATTTATCCCAATTTTCCCGCTCAATTAAATCAATTATTTGATTCAGATTATTTCTATATCCTAGCAGCGAATTTAACAAAGCATCGCGGTTATATTTCGCCATCATCACCCCTAATTCGGGATTACCACCACCAACCCGACTAGTATCTTTAAACCCCGAACTCGCTAAACTTTGCGCCAATTTTAAAACTTCTAAATCCCCATTATCCACACATGCTGCAATTAGAGATGCGCTGACCATCACAGGTAAATGGGAAATCCAACTTACAGCTTTATCATGCTGTTCCGGGGCACAATAATAAATATTTGACCCTAATTGTTTAACCAATCCCTCAACAACACTAATCGCTGATTCTGGTGTAGTGGATGTTAGCGTTAATACATATGGTCTTTGAACAAATAAATTCCGCAAAGCCGCTTCAATACCGCTTTCCGCCGTTCCTGCCATTGGATGACCGCCAATAAAGTTGTGCCATAGTAAAGAAACAGCTTGAACAATCGGTGATTTTACTGAACCGACATCTGTTAAAACAGTAGTCGCAGGCAAAAAAGTTATCAATTGCTCAACTGTGGGCACAATAAGCCCTAGAGGTGTACAAATAAATACGACTTCCGCGATCGCAAGAACGTTCAAATCCACCGATGCTTCATCAACACTGCCAATTGCGATCGCAGTTTGACAACTAGAAGCACGACGACTCACACCGATAACATAATGCCCATGCGATCGAAAATCTAACCCCAAGGAGCCACCAATTAGTCCCAATCCGACAATACCAATATTCATAAGTAATTTTGAGATTATCAATAACAAGTTATTTCTATACTAAAAACCGTTTTAGATTGGCAAATCAGGGGTAGCACGAATGAAGGCAGAGGAATTCTTAGAAAAATACGCTCTTGGAGTACGAGACTTTAGCGGTATTGACCTTGGTGAAGCAAATTTAAGCGGAGCAAAACTTACTGGTGTCAACCTCAGCCAAGCCAACTTAAGTGTAGTTAATCTCAGTGGAGCAAACCTCAACAATGCTAATTTAAGATTTGCCAAATTAAATGTCGCGAGACTCAGTGGTGCCCACCTCATCAACGCCGATCTCAAAGGTGCTAGCCTCAATGTTGCCAATTTAATTCGGGCTGACCTCAGTCGTGCCATCCTCCGCAAAGCAAGCCTAATTCGTGCCGAATTAATCCGTGCTGACTTAAGTCGTGCTGACTTACTCCAAGCAAACCTCAAAAACGCAGATCTACGTGAAGCCACACTCAGACAAGCAAACCTCCGTCAAGCAAACCTGACAGATGCTAGCCTCAAAGGAGGATTTCTCACAGGGGCAAACCTAGAACAAGCAATATTAAATAATGTTGACCTCTGTCGTACCGACTTAAGCGGAGCAAATCTTCGTAATGCCGAACTTAGACAAGCTAATCTCAATCGAGCCAATCTCAGTGGTGCAAACCTCAGTGGTGCAAACCTACGCTGGGCAGATTTAAGTGGTGCAAATCTACGTTGGGCAGATTTAAGTGGTGCAAAGTTAAGTGGTGCCAACTTGAGCGGAGCAAATTTAAGTAACGCAAATTTAACTAATACAAGTTTAGTACATGCCAATCTCACCCAAACCAAGTTAATCAAAGCCGAATGGATCGGTGCTGACATCACAGGTGCAAATTTGACAGGTGCAAAGTTATATGGGACATCAAGGTTTGGCTTAAAAACAGATGGTATAACCTGCGAATGGGTTGACTTAAGTCCTACAGGAGACTCATCGATTATTCAATATTTCACAGCAGAAGATGCACGCGACTTTTTTAATGCAACCTCACCGACTATCCGTATTATTGTAGACAAGCCTCTCGACCATGAAGCTAATTTCGCGACTGCTGGTGCTTACTATCAAATTGCTCAACAGTATCGTCAACTAAGACAACCTCCCTGCATGGAAATTGGTAGACGCAGAACAGTGTTTACCTTTCGCTTAGATAATGATGAAGCTTTGCTCGCTACCGCTTGTATAGCCATATTGCCGTTTAATGATGCTAAAAATACCCAACAGAATTTAATGGCAACCGTAGAAATGATGAAAAGCGACGACACATCTAATGACGGTTCGATACCATTTCATCGCATCCAAAAATTTAACCAGTTGTTAGAAGAAGCATTAGGATATGCTGATAAAATTAAACAGATGAAAAAATCCTCGAATTAGTCGCAAAACTAGGTTTTTTTCAAGCGCCAACACAAACAATTTTGACTAATTCCAGTTCGCAAAATCTGATTATCTACGAGCATCCCAATTTTGGGAAAAGACTGGTTAACCGTTCTGATGTTAACGACAATGTTTACGACGATAGCTACGATGAAGTTGTAAAATTTAAACCATTCTCAGTCAGTACGGTAATTGATTTTGTCAAAGGTTTTCATTTTGTTGGTTAATGGTTAATAGTTAGTAGGTAATTGGGGATTGGGCATTGGGGATTGGGCATTGGGAATTATCCTTTTTCCCTTATCTCTTTTTTTCATTAACCATTAACCATTTAAATATTAATCAATAACCATTAACTAATATCCTCATTTAGGAGAATAATCATGCGTGATTCATTTAATAAAATGATGGGTAAAACCCGTTATGTAGTCTGCCGGGTTTTTGTACACTTGTCTGGTTCGGATGTTGCGCCAATTTTAGGTTCATTAAATGCCACAGCTAGGGATGCGATCGCTTCTGATGGCGATTTAGAAATTTTGGGAGAAGGTTTAGTCAATGTTTGCCAAACCTTACTGCAATATGATGAATATTGGACATCCGCAGCTAACGAAGGTGATGTATTTTGGAGTGAGGGAGAAGCGGGAGATTACGTGAACGATTTGTTTACCGATTCTGCTGAACGTTATTTAAGTGAACCTGACTTTAGTTCTGCCAATAGTTATGTGAATGATTCCAATCAACCTTTATCTATACCTGTAACCCGCAATGTTGTTGTCATGCTAACAGCAGCATTTACTGGGGAAGTTCTCGAACTTGAAAGTGATTTGTCAAATATCCAAGCGTTAAAAGAAGGCTTGAAAGCTTTAATCAATTTGCATTACAAACATAAATTGAAGGCTATTCAAGTCCATTTTTCACCCGCACAATTAGGTGATGAACTCACAAACGACCAATTGTTGCAACATTACCCGGAGCTAATCCCGCTATAAATGGTTGGGTAGTCCGTACTCAGAAAACTCACAGAAACAGAAAAGAAGTTGTTAAGCTCGGAGATGGGATAACAGTGAATATATTCATGAAAATTTTGCGTAAATTTACAGTAGTTGTACTTTCGCTCAGTTTATGTGTAACTGCGGTTGGTTGTGGTGGTGGAGCAAGTCAAAGTACTTCACAATCCACACCACCAGTAGATAGTGTTAGCCAAAAATCTAACCAAAACTCGAATTCGGCTAAGTTGGCTGATGGTCAATATGAAGTACAGCAGGCAAGCTATAACGATGGTGATGGTGGCTATACGCTGTTTTTGCTCAATAGTAACCCACCCAACTTTAAAACCGAAAATTTACAAATGGCTCGGTTGACTGATGAGGAAGTCAAAGAAGGTAAAAAATCTTACCTTAAAGTAGAAAATGGTCAGCCGTCTTTATATTTGACTCCAGATTTCAAAATTGAATACGTTCATAACGTAACCGAAACTCGCACCGATCCATCAACAGGCAGACAAGAAACTGTTGTAGTTCGTCAGCAAAATAGTTTCTGGGCACCTTTTGCTGGTGCTTTGGCTGGTCAAGCGATTGGTAGTTTGTTATTTAGACCGCAGCATTATATTCCCCCTGTTTATCAACCCGGTGGAATACTTACTGGTTATGGTGGTTATGGTCGCAGTTATGATGATGCGGTTTCTAACTATCGTACCCGTTATAATCAGCCTCCTGCGGCTGTTCGTAATCGGACGACGTTCCGAACTACTGGAAATCTACGAAGCAATTATCCGAATAATCCAAATGTGAGAAATCAGCCACGGGTAAATAATAATAGCCGTGCGACTGGTTCGGGTTTTGGTGGCAGTACTCTTAGACCTTCGGGTAATTCGAGTTCGTCAAGACGAAATTCGGGTAGCAGTTTTGGTAGTGGTGGACGTTCGGGTTCGAGTAGCCGTCGCAGCAGTGGGTTTGGTAGTAGAAGACGATAGAGAATATATGTAGAAATGTATAAAGAGAGACGCGATACATCGCGTCTCTACAATTTTTGATCGGGATTTTTTAGACTATAGCAACTGCTTTTTCCCAGCGTCCAACTGCTTTACCCATGACTGCTAGTTCTTGCATGAGTTGGTCGAAAGCATCGGGAGTTAGGGACTGTGGTCCATCGGACAGGGCTTTTTTCGGGTTGGGGTGAACTTCGATCATCAGAGAGTCGCAACCTGCGGCAATCGATGCCATAGCCATTGAGGGGACGAATTCTGACCAACCTGTGCCGTGGCTAGGGTCAATCATGATTGGTAGGTGGGTGAGTTTTCGCAATACTGGCACTACGGACACATCTAAAGTGTTACGGGTATATTGACGGTCGAATGTCCGAATACCGCGTTCACACAAAATTACATTCGGATTTCCTGCTGCTAATACATATTCGGCTGCCATTAACCAGTCTTCGATTGTTGCTGCCATGCCTCGCTTCAATAGTACGGGTTTGGGTTGTGCCCCGACTTTCTTGAGTAGGGAGAAGTTTTGCATGTTTCTAGCACCAACTTGAATCACATCGGCAATTTCGACGATTCGATCTAAGTCGGCAGCATCCATCACTTCCGTAATAATACCGAGTCCGCTTGCTTCACGCGCTGCTGCGAGTAGTTCTAATGCACTTTCGCCATGTCCTTGAAATGCATAGGGTGAAGTCCGAGGTTTGTAAGCTCCACCACGCAAGAATTTAGCTCCAGCAGCTTTGACACGCTTGGCTGTCTCGACTATCATTTCCTCGTTTTCTACGGAGCAGGGACCAGCAACAACGACCACAGGATGATGTTGGCTGATGATGACATCGCCATCTGGGGTATTAACTACAACCTCAGATGCTTCACCCTGACGGTATTCACGGCTAGCGCGTTTGTAAGGTTGTTCTACCCGTAATACTTGTTCGATCCAAGGGCTAACTTCTTGAATCTGCAAGGGGTCTAAGCTGACTGTCTCTCCAACTAAACCAATCACAACTTTGTGTTTACCAACGATTTTTTCTGGTGATAGTCCCCAAGTTGTTAGTTCCTCGTTAATGCGGTCTATTTCCGCTTGTGGGGAACCAATTTTCATGACTACGATCATATGTAAATTCCCTAATAATTTTTGTTTTGATTTTTAACGGTTTTTGGTTTTTAATGGTTTTGTTTAAGATTGAAAAAAAGATAGCTATGAAGTTGGAGTAACATAGGGAGATTGTTGTTCCTCCGTATTGATGCATCTCTAACTAAAGCTATACGTAACAGTTTAGAATAAAATGCATTCAAATTTATCAAATCTACTT
Organism: Calothrix sp. CSU_2_0; assembly: GCA_012034595.1. GTDB lineage: Bacteria > Cyanobacteriota > Cyanobacteriia > Cyanobacteriales > Nostocaceae > Brunnivagina. The sequence continues at coordinate 36,851 of JAAUPE010000024.1, forward strand.
GACTTTTTTTTCCTGAATTTGGTTCTAGATTTTAGATATAAATATTGATTCTAAATTTTGGTTCTAGATTAAAGCTAAAATAGACTAGTTTCATAACTTGTACTGAAATTTTTTAGTGAAGTTTTTAACGCAATTTATTGAATAAATATTTTAATGGGAAAATCAACGGAAAGCCCGGTTACTTATAGCAACTGGGCTTTATTTTATAGTCTTTTGACTATAATGTATATTTTTTGAATTTGCAGAGTTTTATTTTTAAATATTAATAATGTTGAAGTTATGAAATTTTAACTTCAACATTCTTGAAAATATTTAACCTAACATCAAAGATTTCTATCTCAGATTTTCATTGATGTAAAGGTGTTAAAAACTATACTTTATTTTGCCGAGTTGTACGCCAACCTTCTACCATTCGTCCCCAGTTGGTGGTAAATTCTCCCCAACCTAAGAGGGTTCCTGGTCGATCTATATCCCAGGATGTCGAGAGGACACCGTATGTAATGCCCAGCACACCCAAACCGAAAAATCCCATATTCAGGAGTAAAACGGCAATGGGAGGTAATTTGATATCAGCAAAAGCAACTAGTAAATAACTAGCGACAAGGGTTGTGATACCTAAAGCTGTGGGGATACCGGAGAAACCAGCGACTCGTCTGACCATGCGATCGCTAATTACTTTTGGTATTGCCATTTCTTCCTTGGTGTAAGGGGGTTTTTTGCCCTGTTTAACTTTGGAAGATTCTGGTTTAGTTACGGGTTGAGCTTTGACTTTGGCTGGTTTTTGGCGTTTAGTTTTTGGCTCAAACGGTAGATTGTTGCGTTCAGGTTCGGCAGACATAAGCAGGTGGTTGATTATTATCCACGAAATTTATCCACGAATACCAAGACGGGCGATTAGCGCTTGATAGCGATCGCGGCTTCCTTGCATAATATAAGCTAAAAGGCGTTTGCGTTGACCGATTAATTTCAACAAACCACGACGGGATGAGTGGTCTTTTTTGTTGCCTTGCAGGTGTTCGCTAAGGCGATTAATCCTTGCTGTCAGCATTGCAACTTGCACTTCGGCAGACCCGGTGTCTGTTTCGTGAACTTGATACTGTGTAATTATCTCTTGTTTTCGCTGTTGCGTCAGAGCCATGACTGTTTTGATTTTGAACTAATGCAGCAGTTTCTCATATTATCACAGTGCGTCGGGAATTGGGCATGGCAAAATTGGGAAAAGACAAAGGAATACTGAAAAGCCAGGGAAAATAAGCTAAAACACACTCAACTGGCATAATCTCAAAAATTAGATAATAATTTTTGTGGGATGAGCATCCCTGCCCGTTCTAGAGTGTAATTTCAATGTGGAACAGCTTATCTTTTATTTAACCAACAGTTGTAACTTCGTTCTCGACTGAATTCACAACAGACCGTCCGTCGAGAATTGGTTTGTGGGTTTTTAAATCAAATTTATAACCATGTGGTAAAATATGCAACTTTGCACCGCAGAATGCTAAGGGTTCGTCTTTAAGGATTTCATCGACGTTGTTATGCACTAACTCGGATTCATCGACTACTGTAATGACACCTTCCCCTATTACCTCAAATTGGTCACCCGTTATCGCCATAGCGGTGTTTTCATCTATACCAAATCCGATAATTGCGGGTTGTTCTGTTGCTGCGGTCATAATTACAATATTAGCTTTTGTACCTCCAGCGCGACGGACGAATTCCCGCAAAATGATACAATCACCGACTTTATCTTCTGCACCACCAATAATTAAAAGTTGGCGTTTACTTTCGTTTGTCACAATCCTGTCTCCTGAGATTAATTAATATTTTCTATTGAATGAAAAGAGCAAAAAACTTCCAATAGGTAGATGACTATAAGATGAGTGATGGGCTATTGTTTTGGTTTTTAAAAAATAACAATATTTAATCAATATAATATTAATAATTAAATTATATTTATGATGAAATCTGGAGTTTGTAACGACTCAAATGCACAAAAGTATCCACGGAGGTACTCCCCGTGGATACTTTTGTATTATTGCGACGTAAGGTTAGGCGCAGTAGACTAGAAAATTGATACTTTTCCTAAAGTACGGCTTGTCGCAGACTAGCAATCTCAAGGTATTTGTAGAAAACTCCAGTTGTCAAAGTAGACGAAGTTTATGTTTTTATTCCCCCATTATTGGTAGGATTGAGTAGTTAGTTATATTGTTTAGTGATTTCATGGACATTAGAGAAGTAACCTAAAAAACATGACTTTAAAAATATTTCTTTAGATAGATGTAAGATTAATTAATCAGCGCGATCGCAAGATTAAACACAAGATTAAATCAAGATTAAATCAACACTCAATTAAGATTAAATCATTGAGTTAGGATTTAACAATGCGGTCAAAAATCGATATGCTCTATCGAGAGGTAAATGTCTGGGCTTACCTTGAAATACAATTTGGTACTCATCAATATCTTCTCCATCACCATATCCAGAAATCAGCTTGCGGTGAAAAGCTTCCTCAGCAAGCTGTTCTACTTGTTTTTTGAGGTCAGCTTTTGTACCACTCATAATTCTTTATCTCCTTTGTTCTCAATTATTCTATTATTTAGATTTTTTCCTAATCTCATATACTAACAAAGGACATATTTTTATCCCTCTCCAAAGTTAGAATTATTAAAATCTACCTAAAAATTTATCTTGTAGTTATTCTCTTTAGAATTATCTTTAGAAAAAATATGTCTTTGGGTAGCTGATAAATTTTATCTATTGGTCTAAAATAATTTAAAAATCTGTTGATATTTTTTATTACATACTTGAAATTAAAATTTTTTGATGGATTTAGATTATTATCGCAAGCACCCAATCTCTGATTCAGATAATTGTTTGAGCAATTAAAAATTAAAGTAAAAAACGGATATTAAGATTTGTAAGTCAAATTAGCTAAAGTTGTCTTCATATTTTTAAGGGTTGCATCAATGATTCAGGACAATAGAGATGAAACAATTCGCATTAAGACACGAATTAATGCTCGAAAAACAGATGTTTTTGATATTTTTAACTTTAAACATTATATTGGAGCCAATCCTTATTTAAATGCAGGGGCACTAGTATTTGATTTTGCGATCGCAGATGGCTGTGAAGCTTTACCATTAAAGGATTATTTGCGAGAGGTATGTAGATACTTTCCAAATTTGGACAATGAGACTTATGAATCTCATGCAGATTTGTTTGCCCGTACTGCTTCCGAGATGGGTAAATTAGAGATGGATTTACACTTAGATAAATGGAGCATTAAACCCGATTCTCAAAAGTCTACCCAAAAGTACAGAATCGCAATTCAATCGCTACATGAACGCACAACTCGTGGAGTTATATATTTTGTTTGGGATTGGTTTGAAGCAATTAACCAAGATGAAAATATTGTTTTTGATGAACAATTGACTATCTTACAAAATCGGTTTCGAGAATCAGTATATGGTGGTCCTACAGTTTATGCTTTGTGGAGAACTGCGGAGAAAAAAGGTATTCCAACATTTTATTTGTGGGAAGAAGGACTTACTCAATATGGTTTTGGGAAAAAGCAAATTCGCGGAATTGCAACAACATTTGACTGCGATAGTCACCTTGATTCTGACTTTACAACCCGCAAAGATGACTGTAAAGCATTTTTAAAATCATTAGGTTTTCCCGTTCCCGAAGGTGATATTGTCAAGAGCGATCGCGAAGCTTTAGCAGTAGCTAGAGAAATCGGTTATCCAGTCGCAATTAAACCTGTTGTTGGACACAAAGGTATTGGTGTGACAGCAGATGTACGTTCTGCCAGAGAATTAGAATTAGCTTGCGATCGCGCAATTGAAGCAATTCCTGAAAATCAATCAACAAGAATAATTGTCGAAAAAAGTATTAAAGGTAGCGATTTTCGTTTGCTATGTGTCAATGGTAGATTTGTCGCTGCTACAGAACGTCGTCCAGCTTCAGTTGTAGGTGATGGTTACTTGACTATTGACGAACTTATCCGTGAAGAAAATCGTAAACCCGCACGTCGTGATACCCCAACTTCAGCAATGAGTAAAATTCAGTGCGATGAAGCAATGGAACTTTATTTAGATGAGCAAGGTTTGTCATTGGATAGCGTTATCGAAAAAGGTAAAACAATTTACCTTCGCAAAGTTGCAAATCTTTCAGCAGGTGGTGTCAGTATTGATGCGACTAGTACTATGCACCCTGATAATATTGTTTTGGTACAGGATATCGACCAGTATTTTCGATTAACTTGTCTGGGTATTGATGTGATTGCTGAAAGTTTGGATAAATCTTGGAAGGAAGGTAATTTTGCAATTTTAGAAATCAACGCTGCACCTGGTATTTTGATGCACTTAAATCCTACAGTTGGTGATAGTGTTGATGTCCCATCCCATATTTTAAATGCTTTTTTTGAGTCGGGAAATGATGCAAGAATTCCTATCGTGACTTTCAATAAAATTTCAGTTGGTGACTTGAAAGAAACTATCGACCATATTCTTTCACAATATCCGGATTGGGTAATTGGTGCTGTATGTCGTGATGGAGTTTTTATCAATCGTTCAGAAAAAATTCTGAGTCCAGATTACAACAAAAGTGTTCAAAGTTTACTGCGAAATCCGAATCTTGATTTATTAATTGCTGAGTATGATGAAGAAATTTTAGAAGCAGAAGGAATGTTCTTCTCTGGCAGTAATATGGTGATTTTAGATAATCCTAGTGATACGGAAATGATGTTAGCACGGGATATTTTAGATGATTCAACATTAGTTATTAGAAAAGCAGATAATATTACAATTCACCGTAAGGGTTTGATTGAAGATTATTCTTTGGATCGAGATGAGTTATTTACGCGAGTTTATTTAAAGGAAATCGGCACTATTTTGTAATATTAGGAGAAGTCAGAATACCCCTATGGGGTAGACACGTAGTGGCTTCTGAAAGTAGCAAGCTACAGGAATATAGCGGTCATAAGTAAAACAGCTTGATTGACTTATTTTCTATTAGCTTATTTAGTTGTTATTCGTATTTAATGCCATGAATTTGCATATAACTAAGTAACCAATTTGCAGCAGTTGCTCTGCGGGTTTGTCGAGGTCCAAATTCTCCTATTTTATAACCTTTAAAACCAAGCTTTTCCTTGAGTGACTGTTTATTTTCTTGAGGAATTGAACGAGTTAATTTCATTGCTGCTGGACGACTATCAAAAAAATCTGGAGGTTCTGGGTACTCGTTTTGCCACTCAGCCACAACTTCTGAAATATCCCACTGCTTTTGGGTTTCATTGTAGCGATACCCAAGATAATGCCATACTAACTTGTTAACAGTAGCATCATCGATTGTTTCATTTAAAATTGCCCAAAGCGTATCCGTATTCAAAGGTGGTAAATCAGTCATCTTTAGTTTCTTTTTACTTTTGCATTGTTGTATTAAGATAATAAAATTAAAGAGACACGGCAAAAGTCGCATCTCTAACTAAATATTTGAATAAGTATAGAAAGACGTGACATCTCTCGTCTCTACAAAATCGGGACTTACGCAGGTTAAACCAGAAACCCAGTTTCTTTGCATAAGTCCTAAATCTTTCCGCGATCGCTTACTTTTTACTTACGATCCAATGACTTAACAATCCAAAATTACAACTTACTACGGTCTGTCAAAATTTCATAACCGCTTTCTGTCACTAGCACGGTATGCTCAAACTGCGCGGAAAGCGAATTATCCACCGTTACCGCAGTCCAACGGTCTGCTAAAGTACGTGTAAATTTAGACCCAGCATTTAAAATTGGCTCAATCGCTAAAGTCATTCCTGCACGGAGTTTTACGTTCGGCATATCGCGAGTCCGGAAGTTAAATACTGAAGGTTCTTCGTGTAAATTACGACCAACTCCATGTCCAGTAAAATCTTCGACAATGCTAAAACCGTTTCCTTTTACATGGTCTTCGATCGCACCAGCAATATCAATCAAATAAGCGCCTGCTTTAACTTGTTCGATACCCTTATACAAAGCTTCTTCAGCAACACGAATTAATTTTGCTGCATCAGGTGTGACATCACCAACTGCGATCGTAATGCAGGAATCACCGTGGAAACCTTGGAAGAAAGCTCCTGTGTCAACTTTGACTACATCTCCAGCCCGAATAAATTTTTTGGGACTGGGAATACCATGTACGACTTCGTTGTTGATACTCGAACAAATCGAACCTGTAAAGCCGTGATATCCTTTAAAGCTTGGTGTCGCATCCATTTCACGAATACGCTTTTCCGCATAAGCATCCAAGTCTGCTGTCGTCATTCCTGGCTGTACCAACTCAGAAATTTCTTTGAGGACGGTTGCGACAATTTTGGCAGACTGTCGCATAATATCGATTTCACGCGGCGATTTAATTTCTATGCCTCGTCGCTGTCTTTTAGCATTGGGTTGAGCTGGTTGAGAAAGCAGGTTACTTAAAATGTTCATGGGATATTAAGAATGATTAGCGTTTTGTCGCAGAGAGTGTAATGGATGTTTTAAGTTAATTGAAAGTTAATTGAAGAACAATATCATCATCTATCTTAAAGTTAGCTTATTTTGCGGCTACTGCCTTACGGATTCGGTAATTAGTACAAAAATTGAGAATACAGAAAGAAGGTAGAAGACAGGAATCAGGAGGCAGAATATAGAAATCAGGAGACAGAATATAGAAATCAGGAGGCAGGAGGCAGGAATCAGGAGGCAGGAATCAGGAGGCAGGAATCAGGAGGCAGGAATCAGGAGGCAGAAATTATTTTTTGGAGAGGTTTTTAGGTAGTATAAATCTTTCTGCTTAATTGACAGCTATTTGACCCGTCATACCAGCTTCGGCATGTCCTGCGATGGTACAGCGCAAGCTATAATTTCCTGGTTTAAGTGGTACAAATACCCATTCGGCTTCTGCACCAGGTTTGAGTTCAAGGTCATGAATAGCACCTTTGATTTCGACTTTGCCTGCTTCAACTTTCTGCGTCCAAATGCCATCAGCGAAGTCTTTGGCTGTAAAGTAATGCTTTTGAGGGCTAGGATTAACAAGATGCAAATTGTAGCGTTTCCCCGCGACAAATTCTAGGTTATTTGGTTCAAATAGGAGTTCGTTGGCAGAATTTCCCAAATTCACTCCAATTTCTGTTGCGGCTTGCTTGAGTAAACCTACAGGTAAATTTGTCGCGATCGCAGCAGACACATTAGCTAAATTAAGATATGCTAGTAAAGCAAGTATCAAGCAAATACGCAGTAGCTTAAAGGATTCTTGTTAAAAAATCTGACACTGAAAAAACTTGTAAAAAAAGCCAACATAATGATTTTACCTACCACTTCAGCCTGTTCTGTTTCCCTTTATTTAACAGCACTTTGACCTGCAACTACAGCTGGACCTGCGGTAACTACAACAATTTTATCTGGATGGAGTAATTCACGAGCTGCTTGGTTGACTTGGGTCAGTGTAATCGAGTCAATTTTCTCAGTGAAGTTGCTTAATTCTTGCTGTTCCAAACCATACACTTCATTCATGAGAATTTGGTGTGTGAGTTCATCGGGATTTGCCAGGGAAACGATGTAATTACTAATTGCGGTGCGTTTTGCCGCTTCTACTTCCGCTTCGGTGACTCCTTTTTGATTAATTTCTTCAAGCAATTTACGAGTGCTGGCGATCGCTTTATTGGCATCTTCGGGACTAGTTTGCATCTCGATCAAAAATGTCCCGGAATTTTTACCAGCGAGGAAATTGCTGTAAATACCGTAGGTTAAACCTTGGCGATCGCGTACCTCCGCACCTAAGCGACTCGATAGGGTATCACCACCCAAAATTTGATTTAAAACCAAAGCTGCGTAGTAACGTCCGTCTTGGCGATTGATTGCCGTATTCCCCATGTAAATAATTGCTTGTGCTTTTCCTGGTAACACCGAATTAACTCGAATGATGTTATCGGGTATGGATACGGCAGGATAGTTGACAGAAGGAGCTTCACCCTGGTTTTTCCAGTTACCAAATTCCTGCTTGATTAGCGATCGCACTTTTTCTGGATCGAAATCTCCGACCATTGTTAATATTGTGCGATCGGGACGGTAATGTTTTGCCTTAAATTCGATGACATCACGACGAGCAATTCGTTGCAAACTACCTTGAGTGGGAAGCTTATAGGATGGGTGGGTTTTCGGATAAATTGATTGTACAAATGCCCTTCTGGCAACTTCCGCAGGTTCATCTAATTCCTGTTCGAGTGCATTCAAGGATTGCTTGCGGCTTAATTCTAACTCTTTACTGGGGAAAACTGGATTCTGCACAGCATCAGCTAAAGTATGCAACAAAACAGGTAAATCGGTTGCTAAAGTATCACCTTCAATGCGTACTCCTTCTCTTGAAGCATTAAATTCCAAATTCGCACCCCTTTCTTCCAAGTCTTTGGCAAGGGATAGCACATCTTTGGTTTTAGTCCCATTTAATAAATTATCTGCAACTAATTCCGCTAACCCTGCTTTATTCTCAGGGTCAAATTCCGAACCCGCTTTCACATAGCCGCTTAATGTCACCGTTGGAGTACTTTTATCGGCTAACATCAAGACACGCAGACCATTCGCTAACTTGATATATTCTGGCTGATGTCGTGAATTACTAGTTTTTTTTGCATCTTGCTCTACCTTGGGTAAATACTTAGCAATATCAACCGTATCTAGAGTTGCACCAGAAATAAAATTTTCGTGTGTATGATTTAAATTAGCTTTTCCACTAGTTTTTGAACTAATTGGTGCTTGAGTTGGTTGAAAATAACCAACAGCCCGCCCATTCAATTTAAGATATTGCTTGGCAACACGCTGTACATCTTGAGAACTTACCTTACGAAGTCTTTCAATGTAACGGTTCATGTAATCATAATCACCCGTCACAGTCTCGTCATTCGCTAATTGCATTGCCTGACTGGTAATATCTCGATTACCTAAAATTATCCCAGCTTCAAACTGTGCTTTGGCACGTTTTAACTCGTCAGCATTGATACCCTTCTGCGCGAGCTTGGCAATCTCTTTAGTCAAAATTGTGTCTATTTTTTTTAAATCTTCCTTGGGAGAAGCTGTTACAGATAATTCATACCAGCCAAAATCCATCAAACTGGCAACCGAACCGCTAACATCCGTGGCAATACCAGAATCTACTAATACTTGATATAACCGGGAATTGCGTCCTTCAGACAAAATATAATCCATCACATCCAATGCTGGAGAATCGGGATGCTTGATATCGGGTAGAGGATACACCACTTGTAAAATTGCTGCTGCCCCAGGTTCTCTAAGAACGATAGGATTATTATTGGTTTTTTCTTGCTTGTTAATTCCTAATTGTTGATTATTGACTATTCGTTGCTCGTTTTTTGCTAACTTACCAAACTTCTCCTTGACTTCGGCTATTACGTCATCGGTTTGGAAATCCCCAACGATCGCTAAAACGGCATTATCAGGACTGTAAAAATTACGATAGTATTTGCGAACTTGCTCGACAGTAAAGTTCTCAACATCAGCTTTTGTCCCACCAACAGGTAATCCATAGGGATGAGACGGAAAAGCAGTTCCCATTACCGCACGGTTGAGTCTATATTCTGCGTCGTTTTCGTAACCCTGCAATTCCGAAATCACAACTCGCTTTTCACTTGCCAAGTGTTCGGATGCGATCGGCGAATTTTGCATTCTGTCCGCTTCCAATTCCAGCAAAGCCTTCAGTTTCTCGCGCTCGGCAGTTCCATAGTAAGCTGTTTGGTCATAGCTTGTAAAAGCATTGGAATCGCTACCCAAAGCACTAAACAACCTTCCAAACTGAATTGGACGACTTATAGTACCTTTGAACATCAGATGTTCGAGTTGGTGGGCAATACCATTTACACCAGGTTCCTCATTGCGCGAACCGACTTTATACCATACTTGTACAGTTACCACTGGTGCTGTATGGACTTCCTTCGTGAGAATGGTAAGACCATTTTCCAGAACTGTCTTGCGGACACTTCCATTCATTGATAAATTACGGGTGTTTTTTATAATTATGGTGTTATGGGCAGTTTCTGGATAGCGTGAAGTTATTAGCTGGCTATAAGCAGAATAATTATTAACCAGCAGGACAATAGCCAGCCAGAAACTCAAGAATAATAGTGGGAATCGATATTTATATAAACGGGCAAACACAAACATGCTTTTCAGAAACTTATCTGTAAACTTAATCACAGAATTTTTTAATGACTATAGTGTAATCCCTCTAAGTAATCTGTCGCCTCGGCAACACTACAGATAAGATTATTCTACAGAGAAATTAAACTGAAAAATATAGCCGGAGAAAATTAATAGGAAAATTTACTGTATCAGCCGTATAAAACCTTCAACGATAAATTAAGTAAAGAAAAGTTACAAAAATATACTTAACTTACAATCAATCTTGAAAGCGATCGGATACTTTGTTTAATGGAAATAACTTCCACTTTCGCGATCGCACGAATTTTAGTTTTATTTAGTTTGATAATTTTGCGATACTCATTCATGAGTCGCTAGACGATCGCACGCAGAAATTCTAAGGGCAAACCATCTGCATCGGCAATAAAAGCCACTTCGTAGATGGTATTACCTATTTGTTGCTGTGTTGGCTCTAAAAGAACCGTCAGTGGTAGTAACCCATCGGGATGATTTTGAGAGGTTACGGCAAAACGTTCGTTTAAAGAAGACAACCAGCTAGGTAAATCCGCGACGATTTCAGTTAAATCGAATGACAAATGATAATACCCTACATAGCGCTCATCTGCAAATGCATCGGGTGCAGGTTTCGGTTCGGGTATTTGGATCAATTCAATTCTGCCGTTGATTTTACCTTTTAAGCCTTCCATCCAACAAGCTAGGGTATAGCCAGTTGTAAACCGCTCCGTCACTGTAAAACCCAGTTGCTCGTAGAATGCGATCGCACGATGAATATTTGCCGTTCGGATCGAAGCATGATGCATAAAAAAGGGGCAATGGGTAATGGGCAATGGGCAAGGGGCAATGGGCAAGGGGCAATGGGCAAGGGGCAATGGGCAATTCCCAATTTCCTATGCCCAATTCCCTACGCCCCATTCCCAATTCTTTAATATACTTATTCAAACAGCCGAAAATATGGATACCGTACAGGTACTCCAGGTTCCTTATCTAAATCAAAATTAATCACTTCCCAGCAAGGTTCCTCAACAGCTTCGGGGCTAAATTCGACAGGTAAACCATAAAGTCGTGCTGAAATTGCCTCCGATTGCCCAGAACGCCAAGGAGTAGTCCTTTCCAAATATCCGCTCATCAATTCCTGATAGCGTCGAGCAATGATTACTCGTGTAGCTCGATAACCCTGGGTATAAAGTTTATCAAGTGCCTCATGAATCTCAAACCGAATTCCGTCTGGATGGGTGTGCTGACGATACCACTCACTATTCCATCTGCGCCAATGCCGTCCCGATTGAAGATGAACCAATTCTCCTGATTTGGGATTGGCTTCAAAAGCTCCATGTCTGGGACACAAATAAGTATCAGTTAGTGTCAGTGCCGGGATAGTTTGGCGGCAGTGGGGACACTGAATTTCGGGACCAAAGATTGGGTACTGCAAGGCTAGATTCATCATGAAGTGCGTTTAAACATATTTAAAAAAACAGAAAAGTTGCTGTATTTTACACATTATTATTTTCAAATTTGCAGGAATTACGCAAGGTACAGTAGAAAACCTGATACCATTTTGGATTTTGCGAAAAGTTGACGGGTTCGGTTTCCGTACCGTCAAACTTTTCAAGACGGATTTTGGATTGTAAAACGCTCATATCGCAATACTTTCCCAAATCCATCTGTCGCATTTATTTTTCAAATTAGTATGATTATTATATCAGGGTGATTAATGAATTACCCCTACTTTAATTATGTTTTGCGTAAGTCCTATTTATTTTAAACTTTTAATAATTTGCATTTTTCGTAACTACTTAATTAAGGTGTTTGCCAACGCATATTACTTTAAAGTTTTGGAATAAAAACATGAATTTATTACTCATAACTATTTCTCATAATTTCGTGAAACAGAATTTTATACTAATTCACATTTTGACAATCGAGATTTTTGCTAATCTACATTGACTGTTGTCGTCATGATATCCTGGTTTTGCAACCAGACTCCAAAGTTAAGTTGTTCTAGCGTTCCTGGTTTTAGTATTTATATTCTATCGTGTCTACATCTTCCTACTGGTCTCCTTGCGACATTTCTCAAGCTGCTTTCGTGGCAGATAGTGCTGATTTAATTGGTTTTGTCAATATTTCCGCAGGCGCAAGTATTTGGTATGGTGCTGTTGTGCGTGGGGATGTAGAAGAAATTGCAATTGGCGAATGCACCAACATTCAAGATGGAGCTATTTTACATGGTGACCCTGGGAAGCCGACAATTTTGGAAGACCACGTTACCGTCGGACATCGCGCAGTGATTCATTCGGCACACATTGAACGCGGTTGTTTAATTGGTATTGGTGCAATTGTTTTAGATGGTGTACGAGTCGGTAGTGGCAGTATTATTGGTGCTGGTGCTGTTGTTACCAAAGATGTACCATCGCGATCGCTTGTTGTTGGTATCCCTGGTAAAGTTGTCCGGCAAATTTCCTCAGAAGAAGCCGCAGAGCTAATTGAACATGCCGAACGTTACAGAAAATTAGCCCTAGTTCATGCAGGCAAAGGTGTTGATTTAGGGTTTGATGATTAGAAATGATTATAGACGACCCATCGGGTCGTCTGTACGAAATGAAGCGCTAATTTCCAATTCCCAATACCCAATTCCCAATACCCAATTCCCAATTCTCAATCCCCAATTCTCAATTCTTAATTTGTAAACATTCTTTACAAAGAAAATTTGGAAAAAACTACCACTTTCGCTAAAAATAAAATGAGAACAATTGATAAAACTTAAATCTTTGCTTAAGAGAGGGGTTCTGGATATGGATATTGATTTTCGCGTAGCAATAGTACTAGCTCCAATTGCGATCGCAGCTGGTTGGGCAGTATTCAACATTGGTGCAGCAGCATTGCGACAAGTTCAGGGTTTTTTAAACAAAGACGCTTAAACCAAATTTAGAATTAGAGTTACAAATTTTTAACCACATAAAACCGATTGTTTACCCCTTAGTGAAACAGTCGGTTTTATTCTTCGTATAGGTTTTCAGGCATAAAGGGTAAATTCCTAACCACTTTTATGGAAATTGACGCAATTCTTAAACCCTTTCAACGTTTTGGCGTACATTTAGGGTGCGATCGCATTCACAAGCTTTTACAAAATCTTGACAATCCCCATCTCCAAGTTCCGGTAATTCACGTAGCTGGTACCAATGGCAAGGGTTCGGTATGTGCTTATTTATCCTCTGTGCTTACGCAAGCAGGTTATCGTACCGGACGTTACACTTCACCTCACTTGGTAAATTGGACGGAACGGATTAGCTTTAATGAGCAACAAATTACAACTGAAGACTTTTGTCAAGTATTACTTCAAGTTCAAAATGCAATTTCTCCAAATGAAGAATCACCCACACAATTTGAAGTAATTACCGCAGCAGCTTGGTTATATTTTGCTCAACAGAAAGTCGATATTGTCGTTATGGAAGTTGGATTAGGGGGACGTTTGGATGCTACTAACGTCTGTCCGCAACCCTTAGTGTCAGTCATTACATCAATTAGTCGCGAACACTGGCAGCAACTTGGTTCTACAGTCACCGAGATTGCGGGAGAAAAAGCCGGAATTATCAAACCTGGATGTCCTGTTGTCATGGGGCAGTTACCTCCCGATGCCGCAGAAGTAGTACAAACCCGTGCAAAAGAACTTAATTGTCGAATTTTTATCCCTAAACCAGCCCATAAGCTCGATCATCTAGTTACAACGGCAGAATATCAATCAATTTTTAGTCAAAAAACAATTAAATATCCTTTAGCTTTAGCAGGACAAATTCAATTAGCAAATTCAGCTTTAGCATTAGCAACTTTAGAAATTTTACAAAATCAAGGTTGGGAAAAAATCACCGAAGCTGGAATTATTCAAGGAATGGGTAAAACAAAATGGTTGGGACGAATGCAATGGACTAGTTACACAATAAATGAGACAACATACAGAATTTTAATTGATGGTGCCCATAACCCTGCTGCGGCAAAAGCTTTAAGAGAATATGTAGATTCTTTAAATACAAAATCGGTCAGTTGGGTAATGGGAATGTTATCTACAAAAGAGCATGATAAAGTCTTTGAAGAGTTGCTTAGACCTCATGATAGTTTGTATTTGTTGCCTGTTCCCGACCATAGTAGTGCGAAGCCGGATGAGCTAGCAGCATTAGCTAAAAAAATATGTCCACAATTAAATTTTTGTCAGACATACTCTGATTTAAATTTAGCTCTTGATGCAGCTTTTAGTGTCCCAGAATTAGATTATTTTATCTCCAATAATTCCGATATAGATAAAACCAAATATTTAGTTATTTTATGTGGTTCGCTATATTTAATTGGATATTTTTTATCAAAATAAGTGCTAAATTTGGAATTTTAAATGTGGAATAAAGAGAAGATAATAAAGGGAGAGAGACGACCCACCGGGTCGTCTGTACGAGAATAGAGAATAGAGAATAGGAAATAGGAAATAGGAAATAGGAAATAGGAAATTATTTAATGCCCAATGCCCAATGCCCAATACCCAATCCCCAATCCCCAATTACGAATTATTCTGATTCCATTCTTTTTCAGCATCAGCAATAGCTTGGTCTACATTTTTTTCACCCAACATTGCAGCTTGCAAATTCTCATAAATAACCTTTTGCAAAACATTTAAATTCTTTAAGGTTGGGATTAAAACCTCAGATTGTTGTAACTGAGTAGCGCTAACAGTCCTTGCTTTGTCATATGTAGAAGCGTTTGCAGGTACATCTTTAAAATAACTATCAGCGATCGCTTTATTCGTCGATGGTAAAACATTTGCGGCTTTAGCAAAAGCTAGCTGATTTTGGTCATTAGTAAGGAATAACGCAAACTTTAACGCTGCATCAGGTTGCTTCGAGTCACGGGGAATCACAACATTCATTACAGCAACATTTTTCTTACCAGTATCACCAGTAATTTGAGGTGCGATCGCACTGACTTCTGAAATCTTCGGAGCATTTTGGGCGATCGTTTTTAAAAACTCTGGACCAGAAGTTAACATCGCAGTTTGACCAGATTGATACAAATTTATTCCGTGTCGGTGCCCCTTAGTCAAAGACTCCTTCGGTAATAAACCCTTCTTGTACATATCTACCCAATACTGAAACCCAGCTTTTCCCTGGGGAGAATTAAAAGCAGCTTTTCCTGAAGCATCAACCAGCGTCACACCCATTTGTACAAGCGATTCCAGCACCTCACCCGAATCCTGGGGAACAAAAGTCATAAAAAAGGCATACTTACCTGTTTTATCCTTAATTTGTTGAGAAACTTGTGCGAGTTCAGTATATGTACTGGGCACTTTTGCAATCGCTGCCTGTTTTAATAAATCAGTGTTATAAATGGTTAACCGTGTGGTGAGATACCAGGGTATACCGAAGCTCTTACCATTCAATGTACTAGCTTTCCATATATTGGGTAGATAGGAGGAACGAACATCAGTTGGTACTTTCCCATCTAAATCTAACCAAGCATTTCGACCAGCTAATTGTGATGCGAAACCTGGGTTGAGGTTAACTACGTCAGGTGGCGTTTTTGCGGAAACCGATGTTAAAATTTTGTTCTCCATACCATCCCAAGGTATATCTACCCAGTTAACCTTTATACCTTGATTTTGCGACTCGAAGCTCGCAATCAAACTTTGGAAGTAGTCAGTAAATTTCGGTTTGAGGGACATTGACCAAAACTCGATTTTTGCACCTTCTGAAGAAGTTTGATTTGTGTTTGTGGCAACATTACCTGTGCTACAACTAACAATCCAGGTTGTCAATAGGCTGAGTAGCGCCCAAATTGTCAGTTTTTTGAATCTTTGGGTTTGAATCATTGTACTTATGGTTTTCCTTGTGGTTTTTCGACTAAATCGGGGTGAAAAAAGTTATGCATAATTTTCGAGATTATAGGCTAAATAAATTACTTAGTAAGTAGCTAGACATAACTAAAATGTTGTTATTTGTGATTTGCGAGCAGTTATTTGTTTTTAGTGTCTAACTTTTAGTTTTTTGTACAAACAGAATAACTAATTAACCTAAAAACTAATAATCAACAACCACTAACTAACAACTTAATTAATAAAATTTTCAACTTAACAGTTCTGCGGTCAAAACTGTGGCTAAACGCTTTAATAGTCTATTTGGAAAATCAAACAAAGGGATAGGTATCGAACTTGCACCACAACGAGTTAATATTGCTCGACTACGCAAGCAAGGTCAAAGCTTAAAATTAGAAGCTTTATCATCCGTACCTGTTCCCGAAGGTGTATTTGCTGATGGTCAAATTGCCGATCCTCCAGCAATGGCTCAGATTATTCAGCAGGCTTTGGCTGAAAGCAAAATAAAGGTATCTAAAGTTGCGACTGCTGTACCGGGAAGGGACTCAATCGTGCGTTTGATACCCGTACCTGCCGAACTTGATGACAAAGAACTGCGGGAGATGGTACTCAATCATGAAGCTGGGTTGTATTTGCCCTATCCTCGCGAGGAAGCTGATGTAGATTACCAGAAGCTTGGTTACTTTGTCGATGAAGATGGCATTGAAAAAGTACAAGTTTTGCTGGTGGCAACACGCAAAGATATTACTGATACCTATGTCAGAACCTTCGAGCAGGCAGGGTTACAAATCGATGTCCTAGAGATTAACAGTTTTGCATTGATTCGGACAATTCGCGAGCAACTGCGACAATTTGGACCACAAGAAGCTGCCGTATTAGTCGATATTGAATTCGATAGTACAGAAATTGCCATTATTGTCAATGGTGTACCGCAATTCTCGCGGACAGTACCCATTGGTACCCAACAAATGCAAATGGCACTAGCGCGAGCAATGAATTTACCTGCATCGCGAGATATGGAATTGCTCCAAGGGATGACGATTCCTTCAACTGCGATGGATGGTGGTAAGACAGGTCACACTTCAGTCAATCCCGGTGTAGCGGCAATGATGCGGGTGTTAGGTGAACTCACCGATGAGTTGCGTCGCTCTATCGATTTTTACTTGAATCAGAGTGAAAACTTGGAGGTGGCACAAATATTATTGGCTGGTCCTGGTGGTGGATTATCACAGATGGATGAGTTCTTTACCCAAAGATTGAGTTTGCCAACTACTCAAATTGACCCTGTGAGTGCTTTGTCACTGGATATTGATGAGGAGAAATTTCCATCAGTTCAACGTGCAGGGTTAGGGATAGTTCTTGGTTTGGGTATGCGGGAGGTATAAGCAGGTGTACGGTTTAGACGTTAATTTTCTAAAAGACCGTGCTACATTTCAGAGTAATTCTTCTGAAAAAAAGCGCGGACGCAAAGCACCAGTTGCAGCAGGGGATTTTACACCTCTGTTCATTGGTGGGGCAGTTGCGGCTTTTACTTTGGCATTGGTGGGAACTGGATGGTGGTTTTTGCAAGCTAAAAATGGCGAGTTAGAGCAAAATATTGCTCAACTAGAGCAAGAAAACCAAAAGCTAGAAGCCGAAATTGGGAATATTAATAAAATTCGCGCAGAGATTACCCAAGTGAAGAGCGAAACACAAGCTCTTGTGACAGTATTCGACCAGATTCGTCCTTGGTCAGCAATGTTACAAGATGTTCGCGATCGCATTCCGGCAACGGTTCAATTAGACTCTGTGAAACAGATTACACCACCTGCACCAGCGACATCTAATGCAGATGCACCAGTTCCAGCAAATAATGCCAGTGCGATCGAGATTGCTGGTTTTAGTCGGACTTTCAACGATGTCAACGACTTTTTGGTGTCACTACAACAGTCTCGATTCCTCAAGTCTAACGAAATACGCATCACTAGCGCAGAGTTGGTTGAAGCACCCTTACCGAGCGGTGTCACTTTACCTCAAGGGGCAAAGCTTCCAAAGGTTGTGAAATATACAATCCAGTCGAATGTGAGCGAAGTTCCCGCATCGGTATTAATGCGCGAGTTGGAACAGAAAGGCACTGTTGGGTTAGTCACTCGCATTCGTAGTTTGCAACAAACAGGAGCGCTACAACGATGACTTATAGTGAAGATTTAGATTTTGAAGGTGGAGGTTTTGAGGAAGCTGGTTCTGCCTATCCTGTTATCTTTGGTATAACCTTTACACCAAAAGTTGGTGGTATCTTAATTGGACTCGCTGGACTTGGTGGTGCTGGTTTTATCTTGATGAATATGGTGATGCCAACTTGGGAAACATTCCAACAGCAACAGGCAAAACAAACTGATTTGCAAAGTCAAATCGAGCAGAAAAAAGCCAGTATTAATCAAATTGACAAGGTTAAAGAAGAGTTAGCTAAAGCGAAAGTCCAACAGGGTCAAGTTTTGGGACTATTTTCTAATGAAAAAACCTTGGATACATTGTTGCTAGACTTAAATCGCTTGGTTGAATCTGGTAATGACTTGCTGCCAGCGAATGCAGTCAAATCTAAGATGAAGAAGTATACCCCTGATGCTCAAAAGTCAGAAATTATTACTGATAGTTCTTTTGGGGCGTTAGTTAATGGTAAATTGAAACGTAGTAAAGTAAACATCGAATTGACTGGAACTTACGAGCAAACACAGTCGATTCTTCGCAATATTGAGCGTTTGCAGCCATTGTTAATTGTCAAAGATTACCAATCCACACTGACGCAAGAAACGGCAACAGATGCATTGGGTAAACCGATACGTAAAATTGGACCCGTCTCGATTACTACAGGTTTCCAACTACAGGCATTAATGCCACTGACACCAGAGGAATTAGCCGCACAGGTTAAACCAGCGACTCCTGCTGATGGTGCTGCGGCTCCGAAGTAAATAGGGAATGGGGCATTGGGAATGGGGCATTGGGCATTGGGCATTGGGAATGGGGAAAGAGCATTTATTAATAGTTTTTGATTCTTAATTTCTAACTTTTAATTTTTAACTCTTAACTCTTAACTCCTAACTCCTAACTCCTAACTTTTAATTCCTAACTCCTAACTTTTAACTTCTAACTCCTAGCTCCTAACTCCTAACTCTTACTCCGTACTTATTACTTATTCGGTGTAAGTTGTGGGAAACCGGGAAAGGTTCGGTTAAATTTAAGTTCAATTTGTTGCAGCAAATTGATAGTGAATTCAAAAGTAATAATCAAGATTACACAAACTTTTAGTCGATTTCAGGTGAGGAATGAACTGTGAAACAAATTCACGGTAATGGCTTTATTGTTGGTGCTACAGCAGCTATATTGGTTGCACAAATCGGACAACCAGTTTGGGCGCAAACGACTCAAATTACGGGCGTGAAGCTCAACCAAGTTGATGGTAAAGTCAACCTGGTTTTAGACGCTTCCGCAGGCGATCGCGCCCAAGTTTTCACTACCAAGCGCGGCAACGCTTTAGTAGCTGATATTATCAATACGCAACTACGTTTACCAGAAGGTAATAGCTTTCGTCAAGATAATCCCGGTCCCGGTATTTCTTCGATCGCAATTAATCAACTCGATTCCAATAGTGTTCGGGTTGTAGTTACTGGTAACAAAGGTACACCCAATACCCAACCTGTGGTACGGGGACGGGATGGGTTGACCATTAGTTTTCTCGAAGGTGACGGCACTGTAGCCGCAGTACCAGAACCCTCAGTACCGACTGCTCCACCAACTGGTATCAGCCAGCAACCAGCACCAGCAGAGGGTCCAGGACAGCCGAATAATGCTGCACCGCCATTTTTGCCCCGTGCTGTGGCTCCACCAGTGGGTGATATTGCAATTTCTGCGATCGATGCTTCTCCGAGTGTGATTGATTTGGGTACGCAAGAACGAGTACCCCGGTTAGTATTGCGGGATGCTCCTGTGCGTGAGGTGCTTTCGTTGCTGGCTCGTGCGGCAAATATGAACTTGGCTTATTCATCGATTGACCCGACGGCTCAAGGTGGACAACCTGCGGCAGGAGTTCCAGGTGATGGGTTAAAGGTATCTCTGGATATTCAAAATGAGCCAGTACAGGATGTCTTTAATTACGTTTTGCGTTTGAGTGGGTTGGAAGCTAGTCGTAGTGGACGTACAGTTTTCGTTGGTCCTAGACTGCCAAATTCCAGCCGTGATGTTGTCATGCGGAACCTGCGACTCAACCAAGTTAATGTGGGTGTTGCTCTAAACTTTTTAGTGGGATTAGGTGCAGAAAGTTCGATTACCCGCGAACGTCTTGTTACTAGTGTGAATGCTGTACCTGTCGGTGGTGCTGCAAATGCTGCTGTTACCCAAACTCAGACTACCACTGAGAGTAAAGTCGAAACCCAGCGTGTAGAATTCAAAGATTCAGTACCACTTCTCCGAGGTTTACAAGTATCTGGAGACGAGCGTAGCAACTCTGTAACTTTGATTGGTACTCCAAAGGCAGTTGAAATGGCGATGATGCAACTATCACAGCTAGATATTCGTCGCCGTCAAGTTGCTGTTAATGTCAAAATTATTGACGTTAACTTGCTAAATACAAAAGACCTCAATACGAGTTTTTCCTTCGGTGTCGGAAACAACTATTTTGTCAATGATGGTGGAGCTGCATCTCTTAACTTTGGTGGTGCTAGACCAGCAAAACGTGGAGAGTTAGAAAATAGTTTAACTAGCACTCCGACTATAGATAATCCCTATGCGGATGCTGCACCATTATTTAATGCAAATGGTACATTTACTGTACCGAATGGTGGTTCTGGCTTGAGAGTGACACAAGATGGTCAGGTAACAACAAATATTCCTGGAGATGCAACTTTTCTTAGCCCAATTTCTCCAACTACTAATAGTCCAACAAATCCTGGTTTGACTGGATTTACACCAGGAACACCTGATACAGTAACGACTACAACAGACGAAAATGGAAGAAGAACTTCGACTTTCGCTGAAGGAACTCGTGCAACGGCTGAATTTGGATTACCATCTTTGTACCAATTTCCTAAGCGTTTTCTTGCTAGCTTACAATCTCAAGTTACTAATGGGAATGCAAAAATTTTAACTGACCCAACTTTAACGGTACAAGAGGGAGAAGAAGCTCAAGTTAAGCTAACAGCAGAAGTTTACGGGGGAATTGAGGTTACATCAGGTAGTGCTTCAACTTCTTCAAACGGTTCTGGAGCTTTCACTAGAAAACCAATAATCAAAGATGCAGGTTTAACTTTAGCGGTTAAAGTTGACCGTATTGACGATAATGGCTTTGTCTCTTTATCTGTTTCTCCTACTGTTTCTGCACCAAGTAATTCAGTACCAACTCCTGGAGATGGAAATATTACCTTGTTGTCGCAAAGAAGTCTTAGATCGGGACAAATTCGCTTGAGAGATGGTCAAACATTAATCTTGTCTGGTATTATTCAGGATTCTGAACGAGTAAGTGTATCGAAAGTCCCAATTTTAGGTGATATACCGCTTTTAGGTTCTTTGTTCAGAAAAACAAATAAAGCAAATCAACGTAATGAGGTGATTGTTCTGCTGACTCCTCAAGTTATGGATGATTCAGAGCGTTCTTCTTACGGCTACAACTACAACCCCAGCCCGGAAGTACGGCAAATGCTCGAACGTCGCGGTTTACAAGTACCGAGGAAGTAGTTCGGGTTTTCGCGAGTTAATCTGGGCGAACAGCCGTTCGCCCCTACCGGAATGTCGCGGCGTGTATAAATTTATTGTAGGGGTGAAGGGTTCTTCACCCTTATTTTATTTGCCTTTATTTTGTTTGATTGTCATACCACAAAATGGTAAATTTGCAAATGATTTTACAATCGTGCGATCGCGTTTTGATAGATAAATTTTGTAGAGGTGCGATCTTAATAAAAAATGGGCAGACAAGAAATGCCCACCCATCTAAGATAAAATTAACAAAATCCTACTTGTTCGATGCAGGTTCTAACTTAAAAATTGTTGAGCCTGGTTGATTACTGGGTTGGACGTTTCCTTGTTGCATTCGCTGCCGTTGTCTGGCAAAAAATGATGATGTTGCTTCGTCGAGTTGCTGACGCTGTTCGTTTGCAGCATCTGGATTGTAACTACCAATGCCTAATTGGGCATTATGGAGTAGTTGAAACATGCTGAAGCCATTTTGTTCGACACCTTGGTTAAATGGATCGTTAGCGTTGGGTTGGTCGTAGTTTTGCGGGTTTGTCACTTGTGCCATGCTTTTTTGTGGCACTACAGCAGTTGCGAAACCTAAACCGAATGCGATAAGCGAAGCATAACGCCAAGGGCGTATCGCAATTCCCAAAGAACGTCCCAAAGAACGGATTTTCATACATTTGCCCCTCAAACACTCTAAATTGAAATTTTTTACTATTCTAAGTAATAATGATTGTTGATACGCTAAGAAAGTGTCTTGCGTAAGCGTGGTTGAATGCTAATTAATGCTACAGCAGCAAAACCAATCAGCACTAACAACGCACCTCCAAAGCTAACATCACCCCAAAACGATCGCATTACAATACTATTCAAATTCCAATCGCTATGGGTATATAAATAGCGAATCGGTTCGATCGCATAGCTGAGGGGGTTTATTGTAGCGACAACTTGCAACCAATGGGGCATAAATGCTAGGGGAGCTAATGCAGTACTGGCAAAGAGCATGGGCAGGGTACTGACGAAAATCACGGCAATGAGTTCGATATGTCCCGGTAAGGTAAACGCTAAACCCAAACTCAAAGCTGTTACACCCAAGGCTAATGCAAACACAATCAGGGTAATAGTTGCTAATCCTGCCGCATCGGGTAAACCTGCACCCAGAAATGCCGCAGCTCCTACAATTACGGCAGCTTGCAGCAAGCTTTGGCTAATAATAAATATTGCTGATGCAAATACAATCGAAAACCGCGATGCTAAGGGTGCGACTAATAGTCGATTTAGAAAACCAAACTCGCGATCGAACATGATCGGCAATCCGGCGTTTAAGGCTCCGGCAAAGGCTGTAAATACAATGACACCAGCCGCTAAAAATTGACCGTAATTTGTCGTATTGCCAAAAATGCCTTTTGGTGCATTCTGAAATAATGCGCCGAATAAGACTAACCACATTACAGGTTGAATTATTCCCGCAAGTAAGGTTGAGGGACGACGTTGTAATTGAATAAATAACCGTTTTGTTAGTGCTAGGGTTTCTTGAATGGTTTCAGCTAAAAAGTTAGATGGAGCGGCATCTTGATAAAGCTGTGGTGATGCGGCTTGTTGCCAGTTTATATCTGATTTTTGGTCTGATTTTGGAGGTGTTAAGGTATTACTCATAGTTATTTTTTAGGGAAATGGGGATTGGGGATTGGGGATTGGGGAC
>JAAUPE010000132.1 GCA_012034595.1 Calothrix sp. CSU_2_0
TGACGAGAATCACAGCTAGACATGATTTAAATCTTATCACAAGCGATCGCATTTAGGCATAATTACGTATAACTGAACTCTAGCCGAGTCATTAATAGGGAACACACTAAGCGCCGTCAGCCTTTCATAAGGACTGTCGGTTTTTTGTATTTAAGAAATTTTGTATTTAGAGAATAAGCAATGGAGGCAATCCCCAATCCCCAATGCCCCAAATAAAAGTTCCCCACAACTTCCTAATAACTCGACAGAGCAATGCCTGAGTAACTAGTAAGTATGGGGAGGTAGAATTAATGTTTGGGAATGTTATGGGGTTTAGAATACCAAAGCTAAACGCTTACTCTAGGAATGGCAAAATCAAATTGCATTAATTCTAGATTAAGACGACATCCCTTGGATGATGAAATCAAAGTAAGGCGCGGTTTCAGTTGCGTCTTCAGAATTCAACAATTCAAGCGAGGCTTCTTTGAGGCAGCCAAGAGCTTCTACCATTCCAGCCAAAGGTACACCCAAGGAATTGTACATTTCCCTTGCGCCAAGAAGACCAATTGTTTCGATTGGTTCTTTATCCCCAGCGAGAACTCCGTAGGTCACGAGACGCAAATACCAGCCAAAATCGCGGATACATTGGGCACGTTCTTTTTGTCCGTAGGCATTTCCCCCTGGTGAAATAAAGTCAGGACGCTTGCGCCATAGCTGTTTAGTTGCTTCTTGAACGATTTTCTTTTCGCTTTCGGAAAGGGTGGTGACGATGCGAACCCTTTGTTCGCCGCTTTTCAAAAAGTCTTTGATGTTTTTGAGTTCGCCACTGCTAGGGTAACGCAGTTCGTCGTCGGCTTTGAGAATAACTTGGCTTACTACAGTCATGATTTATGCAATCACAGAAATATTATTTAGCTACATGTATTTTACAATGCAACATTCAGCGATTCTAGATAAGCAATTTTTATAAAGATTTGTAAATCAAAAATCGACCTTACAATACCCGACAAAAAATGACCATTTGGCAGCAAGGTGAATTAATCGAAGTTGAAATTACCGATTTAACCGATACCGGGGATGGTGTGGGACGTGTGAACGATCGCGTGGTATTTATTCCCGATACTGTGCCTGGGGATGTCATCCAAGCCCGTCTGGTGCATGTTAAACCGACATTTGGACATGCGATCGCGAAAGAAATTTTACAGCCATCGAGCGATCGCATTCGCCCAAGTTGCATTGTGGCGGATAAATGTGGCGGTTGTCAGTGGCAGCACATTGATTATCAATACCAATTGGCAGCAAAACGTAACCAAGTTATCCAAGCTTTGGAACGTATCGGGGGTTTTGTTTCGCCACCTGTTGATGATGTTTTAACTACGGGTGAGTCTTTGGGTTATCGCAATAAATCTACTTATCCCGTGGGAAAATCAGCGACGGGGAATCTGATTGCGGGTTATTACCAAAAGGGGAGCCATCAAATTGTCAATCTAAATCAATGCCCGGTGCAGGACGATCGCTTAAATCCGTTGTTACGGGAAGTCAAACAAGACATACTCAAGGGAGGCTGGCAGCCATACGACGAAAATCACCATAGTGGATTGATTCGTCATTTGAGCTTGCGGATTGGTCGCCGCACGGGGGAAATCTTACTGACGCTGGTAGCCAAACATTGGAATATACCAGAAATTGATGCAATAGCACAAGAGTGGTTAGACCGCTATCCCCCATTAGTTGGAGTGATGTTAAACCTGAATTGCGATCGCACTAATGCCATCTTTGGACGAGAAACTCGCTGTATTGCTGGCAGAAATTTTTTATGGGAAGAATTTGCCGGATTGAAATTTCAAGTGCGTCCCGACACGTTTTTTCAGGTTCATACCGAAACGGCAGAGGCTTTGTTGCAACAAATTGAGTTGGAGCTAGGTCTAAATGGTGAGGAAAGTCTACTCGATGCCTATTGTGGCATTGGTACATTAACTTTGCCACTAGCCAGCCAAGTAAATCGCGTTTGGGGATTGGAAGTCCAACCAGAAGCAGTGGAACAAGCCAAGTTGAATGCCAAATATAACGGCATTGAGAACGTTGAGTTTCACCCTGGAAAGGTTGAGCGGTTATTGCCGAAGATGGATATCAAACCCGATATTGTCATTCTCGATCCTCCACGCAAAGGATGCGACAAAAGCGTCATCGAGACTTTGTTGTCATCAAAGCCAAAACAAATTGTTTATGTTAGCTGTAAAGTTGCCACCTTGGCACGTGACCTCAAATTACTTTGTCAAGATGGAGTATATAAGCTCAAGCGAGTCCAACCTGCTGACTTCTTTCCCCAAACTGCACATGTGGAAGTTGCAGCATTTCTTGTGTTATCACAATTGGATAGGGGTATTGGGTCATAAACAAAAACTCAAATCTCAAATTTGTAGTCTAGTGCATAGTAAAAATGCTAAACTTGAATTAAGCTGAAATTATAATTCCTTTTGATTAAAGAAATTGAAGTTGCATTGTCACTCAAAGATATAATTTAGGCTGTTTAAATTACAAATAGGCTGACAAAAGAGTACCTTATACTCTTGCAAATTCAAAGCATCTGTTAAGTTGCTTATTATTTTAGCAAATATAATTCAGTCAATTTGTAGGCATTCATCCTAATAAAATCAGGAGAGACTTTGCACCCTAGCATTTTCAAAATTTAGTTCTAAAGACGCAAGTTTGAAGGCAACACGACCACCTCAATTTTGATCAGGGTGCCTGTGAAAGCAAACTGATGTCTAGCTAACTCTGAAAGCTATGGGGTTTTCCTTGTGATTACTATCTCGCTTCGTCCTGTTGGACGTAATTGGGGGACAATAAGTTTTGCCTCCACCCTTTATCTCTGCCCGATTTTAGATTTGCTACTTGCAGAAATTCCGGCAAAATTGCAAGCCGAACTCCGTCTAGGACTTCAAGAAGCCCTAGTTAATGCTGCTAAACATGGTAATAATCTAGACCCTGGTAAAAAAGTTATAGTTCGTTTTTCGCTAATTGATAACCAGTATTGGTGGGTAATATCCGACCAAGGAGGTGGTTTTGATACTAAGTCATCCGATTTAGATTGTGAAATCGACCCAACAGACTATTTGCCACCCGATGAGTCGGAAAATGGTCGTGGCATGAGTATTCTCCATCAAATTTTTGACCAAGTTGAATGGAATAAGAAAGGTACAGAGTTACGCCTGTGTAAACAATTACAAGCTAGGCGTAAATTATCACTGAGAAGATAAATTAATCTTGGATTTTGCGTACTTCTCCGGAGAAGTAAGTAAATTAGGCGTAGCCTGTCGAAGACAAAAGTTGCGTGCGGAGAGAAGTTTGTGGGGAAGGTTTCCGTCCACAAAACTTGCCACAGGGAGTATCCAATCAGGCAAAGTTTGCTCTCTCCGCACGGTGTTGCTCTCTGTTCTAGCTTGCGACTTACTTTTATCCGCTTGCGCGTCTACCCGCAGGGTGCAAACTTTTCAAGACGGATTTTAGATTTGGAATTTTGGAATGTTCATTATTTAGATAATCAATTTAATCAATCTAAACAATCCGAAACTAGCTAATCCTTGTTTTCCTTACTACCGTGAGTGGGACAAGGAGGTGCCGAAATCGAGCGATTTAACCAACCAGTTGCTTGTTCTAATCGCTGCAATGCTTCTTCTTTTTGGTCTTTGAGTAAGTAGACTAATGCTGCTGCAACAATCTCACTCGCACGGGCTTTGCGATTAGATTTGAGCTTATGCCAGTCTTTTTCGTTAATACTTAGTCTTTCCATCAGCGCTTGTGCTAGTTCCAAGTCGCTGATTTGTTCTAAGTCCTTGTTTTTTGGTTGTTGTGTAGATGGAGTCATACTAGATGGTAGTTGAGGATTTGGCAAGGGGGGTCATCACAATTCGCGATCGCAGCTTAATTGAAAATTACGAATTGTTTTGGTTCGGGGAGAAGGTAAAATTGATTGAATTGGTTGAATATATAATTAATTAGTTTGATTTTGGGTTTTTGCGAGAAGCGGCAAAGTTCCGCAAGTTTTATACCTGAGGCATATTACCCATACTCCATACTTTAAATTACTAATACGAAAATATATTTGCTTGTCGGAGCAGGTTGTACTATAACCGGATTTGGATTAATTGTAGTTGACAACTCGTGCATGAAGCCATCAAAACAAGAATCCGAGTCATCGGATGAGGAAAACCAGTCTTTAGAATTTAAGCAAGGACTTGAGGAAGTTGAGCAAGCTTTGGTAGCTTTAAAGGAGCGTTATCAACAAGTTGAGTGCGATCGCAATCTCCAAGGGGAGTTGCAACAACGTGCTTCTGAACTTCGTCAAAGTAAATTACCAGAAATGAAAGCGGAGTTAAAGTATATTCAACAACAGCTAGAAGTGCTGGAAATTAACCTAGAAAGTCGCTTGTTTAGCTGGGGTAGTATTAAAGAGCCATTTTGGCAGATTGTCCGCTTTAGTGGATTGGGCGTTATTATAGGCTGGTTATTAAAGTCATTTGTTGGATGATTTGGATTTTGTATTTTGGATTTTGGATTTTGCGTACTCCTCCGGAGAAGTAAACTACGTGCAGCATGTCGAAGACAAAGGTTTGTGGGGAAGGTTTCCGTACCGTCAAACTTTTCAAGAAAGATTTTGGATATATGATTTTGGATATATGACTCTTATCTTACTCCCCTTCCCACTCCTGCGGAGAAGCAAGCTATGTAGGGAAGGGGGTGGGGGTTAGGTCAGTGTATTGGATGCAACCGAGAACCGCAATCTAAAATCTAAAATCCAAAATCTAAGATTTCTAAAGAATTATTATTTTTTGAGTACAAAATATGATAGAAAAACGTATTGCGGAAATATTACGTAGCGGACAACCCGACGAAGCAGTCAAAGTTCAAGGTTGGGTACGTACCAAACGTGAACTAAAAGGTTTTGCTTTTATCGAGGTCAATGATGGTTCGTCGATGGCGAGTTTGCAAGTCGTTATCACCGAAGATGTTGCTGGTTATGAAGAATTTATCAAAAAGGCAAATACAGGTGCTTCCGTTGAATTTGATGGGGTTTTAGCTGCATCCCAAGGGAAAGGACAGCGCATTGAAGTTAAGGCTAGTAGCCTCAAAGTATACGGCGAAGCTGACCCAGAAAGCTACCCACTCCAGAAAAAACGCCATTCCTTCGAGTTTTTACGGGATATCGGACATTTACGCAGTCGGACAAATTCTTTTGGTGCTGTGTTCCGTGTTCGTAATGCTTGTGCGACAGCTATACATGAATTTTTTCAACAACGGGGTTTCCTCTGGGTACACACTCCCATTATCACTGCTAGTGACTGCGAAGGTGCAGGGGAAATGTTCAGTGTGACTGGTTTCGATTTAAATAATATTCCCCGTACTA
Organism: Calothrix sp. CSU_2_0; assembly: GCA_012034595.1. Lineage (GTDB taxonomy): Bacteria > Cyanobacteriota > Cyanobacteriia > Cyanobacteriales > Nostocaceae > Brunnivagina. The sequence continues at coordinate 5,387 of JAAUPE010000132.1, forward strand.
AAGAAAATACGATTGATTATAGTAAAGACTTTTTTGGTAAACCCACATATCTAACAGTAAGTGGACAACTCGAAGCTGAAGTTATGGCAATGGCGTTTTCTAATGTTTACACATTTGCCCCTACTTTCCGCGCCGAAAATTCTAATACTTCCCGACACTTAGCAGAATTTTGGATGGTGGAGCCAGAAATGGCATTTTGCGATTTAAGGGAAGATATGGATTTAGCTGAGGCATTTCTGAAACATATTTTTAAATATGTGATGGAAAAATGTCCCGAAGACATGGAATTTTTTCGCGATCGCATTGATAAGACGGTTTTGGAAACAGCAGAAAATATTATTAATAATCAGTTTGAGCGGATTACTTATACTGAAGCTGTTCAACTTTTGGAAAAAGCGATTGAGAAGGGTGATGTTAAGTTTGAATATCCGGTAAGTTGGGGTACGGATTTGCAATCGGAACATGAAAGATATTTGTGCGAACAGTTATTTAGCAAGCCAACGATTGTAACTAATTATCCGACAGAAATCAAGGCGTTTTATATGCGTTTGGATGATGATGGAAAACCGTTTCGGCAATGGATATTCTCGCACCAAAAATCGGGGAGATAATTGGGGGTTCGCAACGGGAAGAAAGATTAGATGTGCTACAAAGAAGATTATTAGCGCAAGGGATGAAGGAAGAGGATTTGTGGTGGTATTTAGACTTGCGGAGATTTGGTACAGTTCCTCATGCTGGCTTTGGTTTGGGGTTTGAAAGATTGGTGCAATTCATGACTGGGATGGGTAATATTCGCGATGTGATTCCGTTTCCAAGAACACCACAAAGTGCCGAGTTTTAGTTTTTAAAAATTGATTTTAGAGATATTATTTACAATGCCTCTAAAATCAAGCACCAAGTATTTTGAGTAAGCCTAAGCAAACCAATCAAAAAGTTATTACTATAGTTATTATTAAAGGCTAAAGTTACGACTAATAGAGGTAGTATGGTGCAAACTATTCAAGCTAGCGAACTAACACTTCACGAAGTAAAAGCAAAATTTGGTTTACAAGAAAATACAGACGCTTCTTTTTTTTCAGAATTGCAGGATAATTTACCTGAGTTAACCGATGTAGAAAAACAAACATTAGACCAAATTAAAGCAAACTTTCTCTATTTAAGCGAATATCCAATGTCTGAGGAAGTTGTTAAGTTGGTTGTGATATCTCCACTTTTATCTATAGCTGGTTTTTATAGTCCTCCGTTTCGGATTCGGACTGAAAATTCAATTAAAATTACCTTGCAAGAAAATGACGAAGAAGTTAGAGGAAGAATTGATATATGGGTTTTACAAGAGCAGTTATGGGTACTAGTGATTGAATCTAAAGAAGCAGGATTTTCTTTAAAAGAAGCTATTCCCCAAGCTTTAAGTTACATGATGGCAACACCAACTCCCCAACGTCCTGCATTTAGTTTAGTTACTAATGGAAGTGAGTTTCGTTTTATCAAATTATTAACCCAACCCGCACCACAATATAGGTTTTCTGATTTATTAACACTGCAACGAAGTGAAAATGATTTGTATAATGTTGCCAGTATTTTGAAAAGATTAGCTGGTTCAATAAGTCAATAAAAAACTTATAATTTAATTATGATTAATTACGGGTTTTTCATTATTTGATGTGCTGATATCCTAGCAATTTCCCTTACTGTTTGTATTATTTGATTTGCCTGAAAACATATCCCAATACTTAATAATGCCAAAACAAACACTAACATAATTCCTATCTTTAGGGATGATTTGGGTTGTTCTTGTGTAATGTCTTCATTTTCTTCTTCAATATCAGTAATGTTTAAAAAACCTTCTTCTATCAAATAATCAATATTACCACCAGTTTGAATCCATATATCTAATAATTCAAGGTTTTCTAATTTCTCGTAGGTTAAGTTATTTATGAGAGATTTTTTATTCTTAGGTATCATCATTTATCTCTCCTGTAATTATTTAATTAAATTGTGGGTTTTATCTGTAACAAAAATTACTTCGCTTTGCAAAGAGTGACAGGATGAGCGGTATCTCCTATTAAAAATACAGTAGCACTGGGATGAAAGTAGTTGAAGGGGTTTGTTAAAATTCTTGATACTAAGTTGATCAGGCAATTAAATAAGTGATTTTTGGGAAACAGCGCATTTTTAAAAATTCGTAATTTGCTTTGCGGAGAAGAAAAATATTCATACAGTTTATTGTTTCATCTGTTTGATGAATTAATAGTAAATTTGCTCTCTGTCATAATGCCTAGAAGCCAATTTTACCTTGTTCAAAATTATCCTTGAAGTTATGGTCATTACAAAAAAGAAAATCGATTTGTATCCTGATGTTATATATTTACAGTCCGATAAGTATAATTATTTAATAAATAATTATACTTATGACAATATTAAATCCTGTTTATATTGAGAAAATGAGTGTTTTAAAAGATATGTATAGGTGAGTTGGGTGGAGAAAAAACCAATCAACGAAACTACTCTTTTTAAGAGAAAGATGATTTAGCTAGGACTTACGCAAAGAAACCTGTTTTCTTCGTAGAAACTGGTCGTCAAAACAACGATTTTGCATAGAAACCAGGTTTCTGACTTCATATGTATAAGCACTATTAGCTATTAATTTCTTTTAAATATTAGAGAATAAAATATCACTTTCAGCAACTATCAATTGAGCATTAGGTATTTAATCAAGAGGAATAGTTAATTATTAACTATTAATCAATACCTAATACTCAACCTTTAAAAAATTACTTTACTTCTACAATTTGAGGTGTGATATTTTTGCCTTCTGGAGGACTAAACCAAAACTTCAGATGAGAACCTTCAACAACAATTTCACCTTCAATGGTTTGAATATAAAGCTTTCCTTGAAAAATACTCAAAATATTATTTGTTGAAGTACGGGATGCAACTTTTGATGGTGCTGGGGTTGTCACTTCTATTAAAGATTCATTAGCTTCATACTTTTCTATATTCTCTTTAATTTGCATTGTGTTCCAAGGAGTTGTTTGAAATATAGTTACAGGTTCATCAGAGATGTCCATATCTATTTGTGATAAATTATTTTTGTTTGTCACTATTGTGGTTTCAACTTTGTTTTTGTGTTATTTTCTTTTTCTATTGTAGATATTTCAGTATCTTCTTTTGGGCTACTCCAAAAAATGCGATCGCTTAGATGAAGTACTATTTCATCGATGCATGTTTTGATAAATACACTTTCATTCCCATATGCGATTTCTATCATTGGTTGCCAACCTTCATCAGTAAACATAAGTATAGATAGGGGCTTTTCGTTATCTAATTTAGGGTTTTGAATTTGGCTTGGTTTATGGCTAATATTTTGTCTCCAAATCTTCCATAAAGTGTGAGCTTCAGCATGATGTATCTGATATCCAAGTGGAATTGGATTATATTCATAGCGCACCAATCCATGTTCTATTTTGTTTGTAGGCATGATGCTTTGTTCTAACAAAATATTATGAATGATTTCGCTGTAGCTTGTTTGGGGTTTAACAAAAACTTGTTTGTATTGACCTGCTTCATTTAATGTAGCTATCAATAATCCCTTTTTTGTTAGTAGTTGGAGACTATTCAAGGCAGTTTCAACACACAAATTTTGATTAAATAAAAGTTGATTTTTACCTGAGATAAATTCTTTGATTAATGTCGCATCATCCAAATTGTTTATAATGTTCATATCTCTTCTCAAGCGAGTAATTATGACCCAATATTAGAATTGATAAGAATTAAAAAGTCAGAATTATTGAACAGTTTTATTTATAGTTTCACTGATGAAAATGAATATAAAACTAATTATGTTATTCTTACTTTTGGCTCAATGTTGATAAATTCTTATCTAAAATAATATTGCGTGAATATACTAAATACCGATTCAAATAATGTTTGCTTGTATATGAATTGTAGAGAGGTAGAATGTCCCTAAACTTACAAATATATCTGTTGCATTCTTCTTGAAAATTGGTATAGCTTATATTTCGAGGCTAAAGATACTATTTCAGGAAAATTATATGAATTTTATAAAAAGTTTTTACCTCGTATTTTTACAGATAAATAAGTTGATTGAAACTTATTTTTAGGTAATATCAACAATATTAATATATCTCTCCAACAAAAATTATTCAAAGACATATTTTTCAGCAACTTTCCAATAGCGGGAAAAGCGCTTTAAATCAATATAACCGTCATAATCGAAAAACGGTTCGACTTCCAAGACTTCTAATTCTAGGCTTTCCTCAATGCGATCGCATATTATCTCAAATCGGGAACTCGGACTATCTACGGTGACAACTTGAGTTGCGTTATATTCTTTTGCAAAAGCTAAAATTTCGGTTGCTACGTCTCCACGTTTGATAGTAACAGGCAGTTCTAGCAAGCATTCGTAAATAAAAGTAATACGCTTGAGGCTAATTTGCCATTCTTCGAGTAATGCATCATCCCATACCCAAATGGCAGGTACATCAGGATATTCTTCAAGTGCAGGATTTTTAGGACTTAAACAGTCTCCATGTATCCAAATGATTGGTTTTGGCATTCGATCCGTTAGTGGGTAATAGTTATTGGTTAATTGACTTATCTTCTTTTGCCTTTCTGCCAACTTTGGCTATTTGCCTGTCTATTAAACTCCCCTTTAGGAAATAGTTTTGCTTCTAATTCTTCATAACTTCCTTCAAAATCACATTTTCCATAAAGCGGACATTTTCGACAATAAACCCCTTCCGTATATTTTTCTAAATTTTCTCGATTAAAAAAATAAGGTTTATGACTAAACGTACTTGCAACCCACTGCCATGACATATTATTACTTGCGGGGTCACCATCTAATAAATGTTCGAGAAACCATTTTGCCCCAGCTTGCCAGCGAATGCGTCGAAAATGAACCATATATGCTGCCATCCACATCCGAGCATGATTGTGTAAATAGCCAACTTCCTGTAAATCTCGGCTAAAACTATCTATACAAACCAATCCTGTTGTACTGCTACGGATGTCTTCAGGTAAATTAGCTGCATAATCACTTAATTTATAGCCAGTTTTATATTCTTCCTGGTCTTCCCAAATTTTATCCCCCAGTTTCAGATACAATCTTTGCCAGTAGTCACGCCATCCCAACTCATTTACCAGTTTAGTTGCATCACCTTGGCTGCGCGCTTTCCCAAGTGCATAATCTCGAACTTCGCGCAAACTCATCACCCCATAGCGAAGATAAGGAGATAAACGAGTTACAGCACCTGTGAAAAAATTACGTGTTTTCGCGTATTTGAAGGTGTCAACTTTTTGCAGTACAGTTTCGGCAGCTTTCCTTCCACCAGGTATCTCACTGATTTTGTCACTTCTGTTTGCTGCTTGGGGAAATTGCTCGTGGAGATATGCAATCAATTCATCACGGTTATTAAATTCGCGTCGCATGTTGTCAGTCATGAAAATCTGTTAGTTTTTGGTTTAATTTTCCAACTTTAATAGTAATAAATAATCATGACGGGGGAACCCGTCCCTACGATTTGGGATTATCTATTTTTTGTGATTGCATAAAAATAATCGCCATTTCACATCTCTTTGCGTCACTCTCAATTGTTCCATTATCCAGGAATGGCATTTTTTGGTATTTTCCAACAGCTAGATATACTTTGACGGGCACTACTTAGTTACTGATTGCGTCAATGATTGTACTTGTTGATTTTAAATGTGCGTCAACTTATCTGATGCATATTCAATGTACGGCATTGAGTGAACTATTACCAATTGGCTCCTTTAGGCAGCATAAATACCTGTAAACTAATATGGCGAGTAAATTCCATCACAACAACATGCGACCATCGCGCAACAAGTCTGAAGGAGTATCGCGCAGTGACTCATGTAAAGTATGGCGTGCGTCGGTAGCTAAGGTGTCATTCAATCCAATGAAACTACATACTCTTTTTCACTTTTGGCGACGTTCGTTTAAACCCTCTTTCGCAATTTTATCTTTAATATCCTTCGTCATGGTAATGATGTTGGGTAACTTTGCCCCTGTTTTAGCGCAAGAGTTCCCAACTCCCCAACCTTACCCAGATACCCCTCAATTTCCTACTCCCCAACCTTACCCCCAAGCTCCCCAGTTTCCCCAAGCGGAACCTGTTCCCATTCCTATACCGCAACCAATTCCTCAACCAATTCCCCAAGAGCCACAATATCCTTCTCCAACGATTCAACCTGTTCCAGTACCCCAACCGATTCCTCAACCAATTCCTCAACCAATTCCCCAACGACCACGACAGGAGATTCGCGGAGTCTGGATGACAAATAACGACTTGGGTGTACTGCGCGATCGCTCTCGACTTAATCAGGCAATAAGTCAGCTAAAACAGCTCAATTTCAATACGGTTTACCCTGTTGTCTATAATTCGGGTTACGTCATGTATCCCAGTGCTGTAGCGCAAAGTCGGAATATTCAGCCTTTTGTATATAGAGGTACAGAGGGACAGGATATGATTGCGGACATCATCAACCAGTCACACCGTCAAGGTTTGTTAGCAATTCCCTGGTTTGAATTTGGTTTCATGGCTCCCGAAACCTCAGAATTAGCCCTAAATCACCCCAACTGGCTCACACAAAAACGCGACGGCAGCAAAACTTCAATTAGTGCTGCGGGTGAAGTTGCATGGCTGAATCCTTTCCATCCTGAAGTCCAAAAATTTATCAGCGATTTGGTATTAGAAATAGTCACTAAATACGATGCAGACGGGATTCAATTTGACGACCACATGAGTTTACCCCAGGATTTTGGGTTTGATAGATATACCCTAGCGCTATATACCCAAGAAACCGGGAAACCAGCCCCCACAAATCCCCAAGACCAAGCATGGATACGTTGGCGTGCTGATAAGATTACAGCATTCATGTACCAGCTAAATCAAGCCGTTAAAGCCAGAAAACCAAATGCGATTTTCTCGGTTTCCCCTAATTACTACGATTTTGCCTATAAATTTCAACTGCAAGATTGGTTGAACTGGGTACGTTTAGGTATTGTCGATGAGTTAGTCATGCAAGTATATCGTGACGATTTGCAATCGTTTAGCGCCAAACTCACCCGTCCAGAAATTTTAGAAACCCAGCAATTAATACCTACAGGTATTGGTATTATGGCAGGATTACGAACTCGTCGAGTCCCAATCCAACAAGTTCAATCCCAGGTTAGAGCGGCGCAGCAACGCGGTTTGGGTGTCGCATTCTTCTATTATGAGAGTCTATGGGATTCTGGTCCAGAAAATCCAAGCGATCGCCAAACTGGATTCCAAGCAGTTTTCCCGAATCCCGCACTCCGAGCAAGGGCAGAATAAGTAGTAGTGCAAAATTAAAAAATTCAGACATTGCTGAATCTAGGTATAAATTTGAATGTGGAGACATAGCATTTCTACGTTTCCACAAGTTTTTTTGATACATCAAATCAGCAAATCCAAACTTAGATTCCTGACTTCTTACAGATGCTGGAAATCTTAGTGGCATTCCTAAATTGATGTTAGGCTATTTCGCGATAAGCGGAGCTTAATGCCAAAGGCATATCGCACTTTTTTGATTTTTATATAAAATTAGATTATTACTTAGCTTATTTATCATTTAGATTATTAAAGCCTCATATATTAAGAATGTTAGGAAATCTTGATAATTAGAAAATGAGTATACGGATTGACGGGGCTTTCAGGATGCGGTATTTTAATAATCACTGAAGGCGTATGACTTTTAGCATTTACTATTCTAGAAGCATTATTTTTACGTTAATTTTTTGGTTGTAAATAAGCCTAAAATTATTTTTGTAATCTAAACATAGATTTGAAGTTTTACTACGGTTGACAATTTTAGTTTTGAGTGATTTCTAGAAAGAATATTTTATGTTTTTGTAATTATTTAAACTCAAATAACTTTATTTCCGTATTTATATTGAGGAAAAACCGACTTTTTATTTATATATCAGGAAAGTAAAAATACTCAGTAGGAAATAGATAATATATTTGTAGATTGGGATGGTATCAATCCTGCGGAGTAGATGATTGAAACTAAGTAGACGATTGCATAAGTTTGTAGCTAAACTCTGCGAGACTCTGCGCTTCACTTTGCGTCCCACTGCGTTTAAAATATTCTCTACGAATTAATGCAAAGCTCTACTAAGACTGAAAGTAACTCTTAATCGTAAGTCCTATGCAAATACAAATTCCCAAAATAGTAAGTCAACGCCTGATTTTAAGAGGATTTGAGGAAGAAGATTTAGACGCATATGCGGAAATGTGCGGTGATTCTGAGGTTATGCGCTACATCGGGACTGGACAAATTTTATCGCGTTCTGAATCGTGGCGAAATATGGCAATGATGTTGGGACATTGGCAATTGCGTGGTTATGGAATGTGGGCAGTTGAAGAACGTCAAAGCGGTAAAATGCTTGGTAGAGTTGGCTGTTGGCAACCCGAAGGTTGGATTGGTTTGGAGATTGGTTGGACGATACGACGGGCATTTTGGGGACAAGGATTTGCCACGGAAGCCGGAAAAATTGCGATATGCCGAAGGCATTAAGCTCCGCTTATCGCATATGCTTTTGAGGAGTTGCAGCAAACCCATGTGATTAGTTTAATTCGCCCTAAAAATATGGCTTCTCGACGGGTTGCGGAAAAATTAGGTGAGAAGTTGCAAGGAACGACGGAAGTAATGGGGAGTGAAGCACTAATTTTTGGGATTAGTCGTGAGGAATGGGAAGGTAAAAGTTAGGTAAAAGGCGACAGGGAAACAAAATAGTAGTAAATTTTAGTTTCAATTTGTTTTTTGCTGCGATCGCAAGTCGTATTTTTATATATGGCAATTATGTCAGTTCAAAATCGATCCGATTCCCGACTTATTGCCAAAAATAATTAATTAAACTCAACTATGACAAATCTACCTGCAAAACTCAACCGTCGTGCTTTTTTGCAAATGGCATCTTTGAGTTTGGGTGCTGTTGCACTCCCGACTGCATTTATTAATACTGTTATTGCCCAGCAAAAACGACCAAATTCCCTTACCAATACTGCATTTTATCGCTTTCGGTTGGGTAATTTTCAATGTATCTCTGTCAGTGACGGTATTCTCAATGCCCCCGCAGCAGCTTTTGCGGGTGGTATTCCTGCCGAACAATTAAAGCAAGCTCTCAGCAACAAATTTCAACCGACTGATTCTCTCCCGATTAATTGTAATATTCTCTATGTTAATACTGGGCGCAATCAAGTTTTGATTGATACTGGCAATGGTGGGTTAGCATCTACCCGTGCTGTTGGCAGATTAGTGACTAATCTCAGGCTAGCTGGGATTAATCCTAGTAATATTGATGCAATTATTATTACCCATGCCCATGCCGACCATATTGGGGGTTTTACAGATAAGGCAGGTCGTTTTTTATTTGCCAATGCTCGCTATTATATTCATGATGTTGAATATGATTTTTGGACAAACCCCAAAGCGCGTTTACCAAAGTTACCTGCGGGGGAAAAATTAGCTCAGGAAATGCTATCAATAGCCAAAAAATCGTTAGGATTAATTAGTAAACGTGTAACTAAATTTTCGCTTGGTAAAGAAATTATTCCGGGTTTTTCAGCGATTAATGCATCTGGACACACACCTGGACATGTAGCAATTAAAATCACGGCTAAAGATGCATCTTTAATTCATGTTGCTGATACAGTTCATCATTTTGCAATTAATCTTTCACATCCAGAATGGCAACCAGTTTTTGATGCTGACCCTGTACAAGCTGTAACTACACGTCAGAGAATATTATCACAAATTTTAACTGACCGCAGTTTGATGTTTGCCTATCATTTTCCATTTCCAGGCTTGGGAAATATTCAAACAAATAACGAAGGTGGGTTTAATTGGGAACCTGTGGCTTGGCAATTTGATGTTACTAATTAATGGTTAATATTGATTGGGAAGTATTGAATGCTGTAGAGATGCATAGCAGCTTAGATTAGTTACACTTAATATAGCGTATAATCGCATCTCTACAAAAGTCTATTCGATGAGAATTTAGATAGTAATTTAGCAGGGAAATGAGTCAGAAATTAGATTTTACTTGTCGCAGTTTGACGAATACAATATTCTTTATCTGCGGCTAATTGTTTCAGTACAAAACTAGGAGTATTAGAGTTATTCGCAACCGCTAAACGGACATCGTAATCATCATGATTCGCTAATTTAGCTAATAGATAATCTGGTGCTTGCGAATTTTTAGCAACACCCAACGATAATAGCCAATAATGATTATTTGGATTACGAATATCGCAAATTTTTGACAAAGTTTCCACAGGAGTATTCGTATTTAGCGAAATTCCCCGTAAAACCGAAACTTCCAAACTCGATAATACTTTTTCTTCAGCAATATCCAGCATTTGATTAGCGATTTTTGCAAAAACTTAGCGGGAGTCATCGCATTTTCGACTAATTGCCGTAACGTTTCCGTATAACTATCAGCAGCTAACTCTTCGAGAACTTTAACAGGTGTATTGGCATTCCCTGCAACTTGCGATCGCACATCACCTGACTCATCAAAAGCTAATTTCTCCAACGCTTCCACTGGAGTATGGGGATTTGCAGCCAAGTAAAAACGGATTTGTTCTTCGACATCATGACCTAACTTTGTTAATGCTGTGACTGGAGTATTAAAATGCGTCGCGACTGCACGACGTACATAAAAATCTTCATGATTCGCTAACTGTTCCAGCGTCTCAGCATCAGTATCAGAACCGTTCGCTAAATTACGGCTAGCGATTTTATCGTGAATCGATCCACTCTGAAGGTCAAACCCATAAGGTGTTGCAGCTGTGTTCATATACAATTAGGAATTAATGATAATGACGCTCTAGTTATAGAGTTCCCCCAATTGTCATAAAAATAACTGCATATTTAAAGAATCTCTAAGAGCGTGTAATTAGATCATTTATCTTTAGTTCTTTGCCTTTGGGATGGAAAAGGGTTAAACCAACTCCGCGATTTCAAGGTAGACTGAAATTTGCAAAATTGAATTGTATATTTTATTGACAATGCACACTTGGCACTGGCACACTTGGCAGGATTTGCCTTATCTCACTTGCAGTCTGCTGGAAGCTTTTCCACATGGCTTTTTTACACAGCAGTTTGTCGGCAAGCTTCCGCAAGAATTAACTCAGGTGTTACAACCGCAAGCATTGGGGTATCGTTTAAAACAAGTCCACGGCAATATTGTTTTAACTCCCCAGGAAATTACTGACAAATTAGCTCATGGTGGTGATGATGTTGACGGAGAAGGCGATACCGCACTTGTACATGGTGATGGTATCGCTAGTGACATTCCCCAGCAAGCAGTGTGGGTCGCCAGTGCTGATTGTACCCCCGCATTGATTGCCGATATCAAAACTGGTGCTGTGGCTGCCGTACATGCGGGTTGGCGGGGTACTGCAAAGAAAATTGTCCCGATCGCAATTTCCCGTTTGCTGTCCCAAGGTAGTAATTTAGCAGATATTCGAGTGGCATTAGGTCCTGCGATCGCAGGGGAAGTTTACCAAGTTTCAATTGAGACTGCTGCTGAAGTTAGTACAAGTATTTTCGCGGATACTGACCCAGAGAATATTGTCAAAAATTTGATGGAACAGCCGAATTCACCGATTTTACCCGATACTGAAGCGGGAAAAGTGCGTTTAGACGTGCGACGGGTGAATGTCATGCAAATGGAAAGTATGGGAATTAGCCAAGAACAAATTGCGATCGCGCCTTATTGTACTTTCCAAACTCCCGAATATTTCTTTTCCTATCGTCGGCAAAAAGAGAAAAAAATTCAATGGTCGGGGATAGTCAGTAAGTAGTGACGATTAAAAGCATCTACCAAATGATTGATAATTTCCATTGGCAACCTTGGATAATAGGAATATCACTTCTATCTTTGGGAAGATGTATTTATGTCAAAAGTACAAAATAACTATATAAAACCGGGATGGTCATTAGAAGAACGCGATCGCAGTTTTATCCAGTCATTCATGCCAACGTTGGTTTGCTATATCATTACTACTTCCGCGTGCAAACAAGTGGTTGGAATCATATCCCTGTTGATGAAAAAGTTTTGCTAGTGGGTTCCCATAACGGTGGTTTGGCTGCTCCCGACATGGTGATGATGATGTATGACTGGTTTTGTCGGTTTGGGGTGGATCGACCTGTTTACGGGTTAATGCATCCAAAAGTCTGGCAAGGAAGTCCAGAGTTAGCACAGTTGGTTGTCAAGATGGGAGCAATTGCCGCACATCCCAAAATGGCAACGGCAGCATTTCGTCGCGGTGCAAGTGTATTAGTTTATCCTGGTGGGATACAAGATGTATTTCGTCCCTATTCACTGCGTCACAAAATTCATCTTGCCGGAAGACAGGGTTTTATTAAGTTAGCATTACGAGAAAAAGTACCAATTGTCCCAGTAATTTCCACAGGTGCCCACGATACGCTGATTGTTTTAGCTGACCTATACAAATTCATGCAGCAACTCCATAGTTGGGGAATGCCTTGGTTATTAGGAATTGACCCCGAAGTCTTTCCAATTTATTTGGGATTACCTTGGGGATTAGGAATTGGTCCTTTACCCAATATTCCATTTCCCGTACAAATTCACACCAGAGTTTGTCCACCAATCATATTTGCAGAATATGGTGACAAAGCAGCCAGCGATCGCATTTATGTAAATGCTTGCTATGACATGGTTGTAAGGCAGATGCAACAAGAGTTGGACGAATTAGTTCAGGGAAATCAGAGTTAGTCTCTATTGCTAATTATTATTGAGCCATTCAATATAAGAAATAGCACCTTTGCTTTTGGGGAAAATTGCTTTAATGTCCGAACCGCAAGAAACCGCTAAAACCAAACCGGGATGGTCTTTAGACAAACGCGATCGCAATTTTATTAAATCGGTCATGCCATTTTGGGAATTTCTATATCGCTACTATTTTCGTGTGCAAACAAGCGGTTGGGAACATATTCCAACAAATGAGAAAGTCTTACTCGTCGGTTCCCATAGTGGTGGTATGGCTTCACCAGATATGCACATGATGATATATGACTGGTTTTCTCGTTTTGGTGTCGAACGTCCGATTTATGGATTGATGCATCCCAAAGCTTGGCAGGTAAGTCCCCAACTCACTGAATTTGCAGCAAAAATAGGAGCTATTGTTGCCCATCCCCGGATGGCTGCTGCTGCACTTCGTAGCAATGCTAGTTTACTCGTATATCCAGGTGGAGCGCAGGATTTATTTCGTCCCCATTCAATGAGCCATCAAATACATTTTGCTGGTAGACAGGGATTTATTAAATTGGCATTGCGTGAAAATGTGCCAATTATCCCCCTAATTTCGACTGGTTCCCACGATACATTTTTTGTCATTACCGATTTATACCCGTTATTACAGCAATTACACGAGTGGGGAATGCCTTGGTTGATGGGGATTGACCCCGAAGTTTTCCCGATATATCTGGGTTTACCTTGGGGATTATCTATTGGTCCTTTACCAAATATTCCATTACCTGTAAATATTCATACCAGAGTATGCGAGGCGATCGTATTTGACAGATATGGCAGTAAAGTAGCAATGGATAGAAGTTATGTCAATGATTGCTATGAGTTAGTTGTTAGTAAAATGCAGCAAGAATTAGATATTTTAGTCCAAGAAACTCAAAGTAATTTTACATTTTAGATTCAAGTAGGGGCGGGGTTTTCCCGCCCATTTCCATTATTATTCCTCAAATCCTTACATAAGGATACATTTTGCATCTTTATTTCCAAACATGAAAACACACACTATATGTAACTACTATTTTGTCTTAAATCGTAAGCTTATTTCGCTCTAAAAAATCAATCTTTGGTAATAAAGGATCGGTGACCATACCTAAACCTTGAAAACCCCAACGTTGAAGTACAGATGATATTTGACCACCAGAAATTGATTCAACACTCAATCTATTTGCCAAATCACCTGCATGAGTATTGAGATAACTCATTGCATCAAAATCTTCTTTAAACAGCAGTAAATAGCTTTTTTCATCGTCATTAGGACGAGCAGCCAAGTACTTACCGTCAGTTCGAGAACGAATCAAATAATAAATTTCGGTAAACATAAATTTTGAGCATGAAGCATGTAGAGACGACTGAATCGGTCATCTAAAAATTTTGGATTTCTATTGAATTTCTAATTTAGGTCTTCAAGTTTAATCCGTGGATCGGCAGCTTTAAGTAATAAATCGGCGACTAAGTTACCAATTATTAGTAATACCGCACCCATCACCAAACTTGCCATTAATAAATACAAATCTTGATTTTGTAGTGCCTGTAAAGTCAATCTACCTAAACCAGGCCAATTAAAGAAGAATTCGGCAATAAAAGCACCATTCAACAAACTTGCTAACTCAAACCCTAAAAGAGTAATCAGAGGATTAATAGCATTGCGGAGCGCATGAACGTAGATCACACGATTTTCCGGTAAACCTTTAGCACGGGCTGTTTGGATGTAGTCTTGACGCAATACATCAAGTAATTCACCGCGAGTAATCCGTTGTAAACCAGCAAAACTGGTGATACTTAGGGCAATAGTTGGTAAAAGCATGTGCCAACCAATATCAAGGATTTTACCAAACCAATTAAGTTCATCGTGGTTGATGTCAGTCATACCACCGACAGGGAATAAAGGAGCGGTAATTTGAGCAAAAATCAGTAATAGTAACGCCGTTACAAAACTGGGAAAACCTTGTCCGGCATAGCTAATTACCTGTAGAATCTTGTCGGTAGCGCGATTTTGTTTGACAGCAGCGACAATACCGAGAGGAATTGCGATCGCCCATGTCATGATTAAAGATGAAATCGCTAAAACTAATGTTGCAGGTACTCGTTCCCACAACAATGACGATACGGAACGTTGATAGACAAAACTTTGTCCAAAATCTCCTTTAGTTAAAATTCGCCACAACCACAAGAAAAATTGTTCAAACCAAGATTTGTCTAACCCAAATTGAGTCCTCAAATCATCAAGTCGTTGACGAGAAATTTTGGGATTTTGCTTTAATGTATCGAGATAATCACCAGGAGCCAATTGAATAATTATAAATGATAAGGCTGAAGCTAAAAATAAAGTTAATAATGCTTGCAATAGACGCTTAATCACATAAATAAATGTCTCGCTGGTCACAAATCGAATTAGCCAATCCCGTCCTGATTCAAAAGAAACTCTAGTTGCTGTCATTTTTAAATTATTAATTGTTAATGGTTAGTAGTTAATGGTTAATGGTTAATGGTTAATGGTTAATGGTTAGTCACGGAAAATGATTTATAAATATACAATTATTTACAGGTTGTAGAGTTCCCACATTATCACAATTAACGTTAGAGACTTTGCCTAACCAATATAAACAATGCATACACAATCAAGAGTTGTATTTGATTTTAATTCAGATTCCTTAGTAGTTAGTCATTAGAAGTTAATAACTGGTGCTAAACTAACTGATTCGCGACTCCTGACTCCTGACTACTGACTCCTGACTCCTGACTACTGACTCCTGACCTCCTAACTCCTGACTCCTGACTCCTAGACTCCTAACTCCTGACTAC